>NZ_VUOT01000043.1:0-47962 GCF_009829295.1 Nocardia sp. CY15 | reverse complement strand
AGCGTTGGCCCGGCGCCTGGTCGACGTGCTGTGGGCACTGCTGCGCGACAACCGCCCCTTCGACACCCAGCCCCCGAGCATCAACGGAATCCGAGCTGCGGCTTGACATGGTCATTGAGATTCCTTCCGAGTTTGCCGATCGCGGGGCGCAATGGGACCTCCAGTGCGTCATAGAGTCCGGGCTTCGCGGCGACCAGCCAATCGATGGCACCGACCAGGCGGCCGACCGCCGTGGCGTTCCCGCCTGCGGAACGGTTGCCTTCCTCGTCGGTCGCCTCGACGGTCACTTCGATGCGCGGGTGACCCTCGATGATCACCCGGTGCGCGCCCGCGCCGCCGTCGGCTGGCACGGGCCAGTCCGGGGCACAGGACGGATGGATGCGGGTGACATGCTCGATGACCAGACGCGGCTGACCCTCGACGATGCCTTGGACCTCGAAACGCACGGCGCCCTGCGTGCCCACCGCGAACTCCCCCATCGACGCCGTGGCGACGGTGGCGTCCAGGGCCCGCCGGTCCAGCGTCTCGCGGATCTCGTCGAGTTCGACGCCGAGCGCCCGTGCCATCAGCCGGATCTGCCCGCCCCACACCATGGTGGGCACCGACGGCGCGAGCATCGGCGGTTGATAGTCCATCGGCTGGCCCATGCCGACCAGGTAGCGCACCGAGTCCGGCTGGTCGTAGGTGGAATAGTCGAAGATCTCCTGGCAGCGGATCGTCTCGACCGTGCTGCCGAGCCCGCTGATCAGCAGGGGCAGCACGTCGTTGCCCCAACCGGGGTCGATGCCAGAGACGAACAGCGATCCGCCGCCCGCGGCGATCGCCTCCAGGACGGGATCGCGTACTTCCGGCGGGGCGTTGCGCGGGTCGTAGAGCGCGTACAGCGCTGGTGTGACCACCACGGCGCCCACGCGTAGTGCGCGCACGATGTCGGCGAGCGCGTCGTCGGGACGGATGTCGCCGGAGGCCGCGTAGACGACCGCGTCCGGGCGCGCATCGAGAACTCCGCCGATGTCGCCGGTGGCGGCGATACCGAGTTGTCGACCGAGTCCGCCGAGGTCGCCCGCGTCGCGACCGACCTTCGCCCGATCGTGCACCAGCACCCCGGTCAGGCGCAGCGCCGGATGGGCGTCGACGGCCCGGATGGCCGCGCGGCCGACATTGCCGGTGCCCCAGACCACCGTGGAGATCATCGATCGAGCGTAGCAAGCGCTTGGTCAGCCTTTTGGCGTTCCGCGAAAGGCGCTCACGATTCCGATGTATCGGCTGTTCCGGATGCTGGGAAAGGATTCGGCCACCCTGGAACGCCGTGCCGCCGGGAACCGGTAACGCCGGCGTGCGCGGATAGGTCGGGCGCCCCGCCGCGCACCATTGGGAAAGGTGCGAACTCCCCGGTAGCGTTGCGCGCAGGGCATTACCCAGGGCCAGGGGTTTGCGGCGCAGTTCTGGTTCGCGGCTAGTACGGTATACCCGGCCGCCCGGCGCGGGGGCGGCGGTCGGGATCGGGTGGAAGGCGGGCGCGCGACAGTGAACGAGCGGTATTCGTCCTGGGCTGCCCGGAATACGCCCGAAGAGCTGCCGCTGGCCGCGCGTTACCAGAGCGCGGACCCGATCGTCTGGCACGGCAGCATGGTCTACCCGATGTACACCGAGCAAGTCGGCCCAGCGCCTACCACCGTCACCTTGACGATGATTTCCGCCGCGCCGCCCGCCGGACTGCGCGGGCTCGGGATGGGGCTGTCGGTCATCGACGGCTACCTGGACCTGCACGGGCGGTCCCTCGCCGGAGTCGACGCGTGGAGCGACGCGCTGGCCGCAGGCGTCAGCTTCGACGTCACGCCGACCGCGCCGGCGACTCTGGTGACCCTGACTCCGGTCTGGGTGGACGAATTCGGAACGCAGAAGTCCTGGACGGGTAACTACGGCATCGTCGTCGAGCACCGGCCCAACGGTCGCATCGTCCTGTGGTGCAGCATCGGCGAGGGACCGCCGAACTTCGCGAACCTGGTCGTGGAGGTGTCCACCGCTCCCACGGCCGTCGCACCCGAACCGCCGGCCCCACCCGCGACGTCCCCGACCAGCATGAGTTCGCCCGCCCCGCCGCCGGCCTCTTCGGCGGGCCCGCCGACCGCGCCGACCATGCCGGTCCCTCGTATCGACGCCGGACCCGCTCCGACCGAACCGGCAGCTTCCGTCGAGCAGCCTGCCGCCCATCCCCCCGCCGCCGGAAACGGCGTGAACGGGCAAGCTATGCAGAGCGGCCCGCCCCGCCGCCCCGGCAGTCTGTTCGTGAACTTACAGTCCTCCCGAGCAACCCCCGAAACCTCGCAGGCTTCTCTCGGCTCGCCGACACCGGACAACCCGAACCCGCTGCCGCGCCCACTCGTCGGACAGCCCGCGGCCGACGTCACGCACACCGGCCCCGACTCACTCGCCGCCGACGCCGCCTCCGGAACAGACGGCGAGTCCGCCTCGACCGGCTCGCAGCTACCGCACGAGCAGACCGGCCAATCCGCGCAACGCTCGGCGCCCGAGCGCCGGGCTGTGAACGGAAGATCCGCGCCGGACCCGTACGGCGCCTTCGGCCCTCCGGTCGCGCACACGCATCCGCCCGAAGATCCCGCGCGCCGTGGTTCCGGCCTGCTGATCGGCAACACGCCACCCGCACCGGAATTCCTTTCCCCCGCTACCACTCGGCCCGCCGCGAATGGTCCGCGCACCGATCCCGACCCCCTGGTCACGAACCCGTGGACCGCACCGGACGCGTTCAACGCTTTCGACTCGACCGGCACCCACACCGAATCCCCGGCAGAGACTTCGTCCTCTGACTCCGATTCTCCGCTAGCGCAACCTCATCCCGCCCCGCACTCCCCAGGCTCCGCCGCTGCGAACAATTCGCCCACCGATTGCGAGCCCCTGGTCACGAACCCGTGGACCGCACCGGAGGCGTCTCGCGCTTTCGACCCGACCGGCACCCCCACCCGATCCCCGGCGGAAGCCTCGCTTCCCGACTCCGGACCACCACCAGCGCAGCCACGCTCCGCCCCCGAGGTCTCGAACTCACCTGCCGCTCCGCAGGCGCCGCACTCACCGCCCCCAGAGCACCCTGCCGACGATCCCAGCGCACTGGTAACGCAGACCCTTCCGGTGCCGAGTACGCCGGTCGCAGCGTCGAGCATTCAGGTTCCCACCACCGCATCGGCGTTGGACAAACCGGTGCGACCCGCCGAAAGATCCTCGACTGTAGGTGCATCGCCGCGAGCGAGCGAGCCGGGACAGTCGGGCGATCCCGGCTATCGCGGCGCGCTCTACGACCTCGGCGTCGCGATGTACCGCCGTGGCGAGGAAGAACAAGCATGCGAACTGTGGGCGCAGGCCTCCGAAGCCGGACATGCCGGGGCGGCATACGAACTCGGCATGGTACGACTACGGCGTGGCGATCCCGTCGGAGCCGAATCCTGGTGGCGCACTGCCGCCGACCGCCGCGAACCTCGCGCCATCGCCGAACTCGCCGATCTGCTCGACCAGCTGGGCAAGCACGCGGAGGCCAAATCCTGGCGGGCCTACGCCGCCGAGCAGCACGAGGCGGACGCGGTGGATCAGCCGACCTCCCGCTGAGCCACGCGCGAGGGGGTCCGGCACAGCGCCGGAACCGACCCGACCGGGAAAACAAGTGGCATACGGATAGACCGATGACGTACGTTGCGGGGCATGTGCGGCAGTCCTGGTGCGAACGGAGCGTGCGCGGTCGGCGCGTATTACATCCGGCTGCGTACGGAGGCCTGGGCTCTGCCGGCGCACCGTATCGCTCCGATCTCCTGATCCGTTGAGCGCAATCCGCGACGGCGGCCGGTAACCGGTCGCCGGTCTCCACGTGCCCTGGCATGGGTCCGGGCGAATCACCCTTCCTGATTCGACCACTCCGTTCGGAGGACACCCATGTCCCGCCATCGTTCCCTTTCACATGCCCGCGACAGCGGCAGCCACCCCGCGGCCACCCGCAAACGGCTGTCGCAGAACTTCCTCATCGATGCCAGCGTCGCCCGGCTGATCGTGCGCGCCTCGGGCGTCACCGCCGACGATCTCGTCCTCGAGATCGGCCCCGGCGACGGCATGCTGACCAGGCAATTGCTGGCTGCGGCCGGCCGGGTCCATGCCTACGAGAAGGATCCGCGCTACGCGACCCTGCTGCGCCGCCGCTACGCGGACGATCCGCGAATTCGATTGTACCAGGGTGATTTCCGAGAAGCGCGCCCGCCACGGGAGCCGTTCGCGGTCGTTGCCAACGTGCCGTTCGCCATCACCACCGACATCGTGCGCTGGTGTCTGGCCGCGCGAGGACTCACCTCCGCGACCCTGCTCACCCAGCTCGAGTTCGCCCGTAAGCACTCCGGCTACTACGGCCGGTGGACCAAACTCACCGTGGGCCACTGGCCAACGACAGCGATCCGACTCGGCGCACAGGTCGGCAGGCATAGCTTCCACCCCGTTCCGCAGGTCGACACCGCCATCCTGCGGTTGCGCACCCGGCCCGATCCGCTGCTGCCGGGCGAGCAGATCGGTGAGTACCGCAACGTGGTCGAATTGGGTTTCTCCGGAGTCGGGGGCAGCCTGGCCGCCTCGTTGCGGCGGGAATTCCCCTCCCGAGCCGTACGCCGCGCCTGCGAGAAGGCCGGAGTATCACTCGAACAACCGGTCGGACTGGTCTCCCCGGATCGCTGGCTGACCCTGTATCGCGCGCTGCGGGCCTGACCGGAAACCGAACTCGCTACAGAAACGTATCGGATACATTCATGCACCGAAGACGAGGACAGGAGCACCGTGACCAACTTCGGCGACTACCAGAACGAGATCTACTTCCAGGGCCTCGGAGGTGTCCTGCCCGACCTGCCGATGACGTATGCCGACCTGGAAGCGAAGGCCCGGGCGGCACTGCCACCGGCGATCTGGTCGTATGTGGCGGGAGGGGCAGGCGACGAGCTCACCCAGCGCGCCAACGTCACGGCTTTCGAGAAACTGGGCCTCATCCCTCGCATGCTGCGCGCGCGCAAGACACGGGACCTCTCCATCGAACTGTTCGGCATGACGCTGCCGACGCCGATCTTCCTCGCCCCGGTCGGCGTGATCGGCTTGTGCGCTCAGGACGGGCACGGTGACATCGCCACGGCGAAGGCCGCCGCGCGCACCGGTGTCCCGATGGTCGCCTCCACCCTCACCGTCGATCCGCTGGAGGACGTGGCGGCGCAGTTCGGCGACACCCCCGGGATGTTCCAGCTCTATACCCCGACCAACCGCGACCTCGCACAAAGCCTGGTCCGGCGAGCCGAGGCCGCGGGTTTCAGAGCCATCGTGGTCACCTTGGACACCTGGGTGCCCGGCTGGCGCCCCCGTGACCTGGCGGTATCGAACTTTCCGCAGCTGCGAGGACACTGCCTGGCCAATTACTTCAGTGATCCGGTGTTCCGCGCCCTGCTGCCCAGCCCGCCCGAACAAGACCCGAAAACCGCCATCCTCACTTGGATCTCCCTGTTCGGCAACGCGCTGACGTGGGATGACCTGGCGTGGCTACGCTCGCTGACGGACCTGCCGCTGGTCCTCAAGGGCATCTGTCATCCCGACGACGCGCGGCGAGCCAAGGACGCGGGCGTCGACGGCATCTACTGCTCGAATCACGGCGGCAGGCAGGCCAACGGCGGCATCCCGGCGATCGAGCATCTCCCGGAGGTGGTGGCGGCGGCCGACGGCCTGCCGGTGCTTTTCGACTCCGGCGTCCGCACCGGCGCCGACATCGTCAAGGCGCTGGCGCTCGGGGCGACGGCCGTCGGCATCGGGCGGCCCTACCCGTACGGACTCGCCCTCGGCGGCGTCGACGGCCTCGTGCACGTGGTTCGTTCGCTGCTGGCCGAGGCGGATCTGCTCATGGCGGTCGACGGGTACCCCACGATTGCCGACCTGACTCCGGAAGCGATCCGGCGGCTCGCCTGACCGGCGCGCCTACGGACGCTCGTGTCCCGCGAAACGCCACGAGCGTGTGACCCGCCCACTGGTCGGGTGGGTCACACGCTCGCGGCGGCGGCCCTCGATCAGGCCGACAGCGGCGTGAAGTCGCGGCTGCCGATGTAAGCCGGTCGCGGCGCGGGCGCGGCGAACGGCTCCACCAGCGTGTTGTGCACGCTGTTGAACACCACGAAGATGTTCGATCGGGGGAACGGGGTGATGTTGTTCGACGACCCGTGCATCAAATTGGAGTCGAACAGCAGCGCCGAGCCCGCCCGGCCGGTGAACTGGCTGATCCCGTACCGGTTCGCCAGCGCGGTGATGTCGTCGGTCGTCGGCACGCCGATCTCCTGCTCCTGCAACGACTCCCGATAGTGCTCGGCCGGTGTGCTGCCCAGGCACGGCACGAAAGTGTGGTGCGAGCCCGGCATCACCATGAGGCTGCCGTTGATCGGGTAGTTGTCGGTCAGCGCGATCGACAGGCTCACCGCGCGCGGAGCGGGCATACCGTCCTCGGCGTGCCAGGTCTCGAAATCGGAGTGCCAGTAGAAACCGGTGCCGCGGAAGCCGGGCATGTAGTTCACCCGGCTCTGATGCACGTACACCTGCGATCCCAGCACTTGCTCGGCCAACCGGAGCACCCGCGGCTGACGCACCAGTTCGTCGATCGCCGCGCTGAGCTTGTGCACTTCGAAGACCGAGCGCACCCGGTTCGACGACTTCTCCACGATCACCCGGTCGTCGTCGCGCAGGTCCGGGTCGTTCGCGAGCCTGCTGATCTCACCGCTGAACTCGGTCACCTCGTCGGGCGTGAGCAGCTGGTCCAGGATGGCGAACCCGTCGGCGTCGAACGAGGCGAGTTCCGGGCTCTCGATCTCCCCCCACACCGCGGGGTCGGCACGCTCCAAGTGCGGAGCGGCCGCACCGAGACGGGTCGGGTAGCGATCGTAGCGAGCCGTCTCGGGCGGGGCTTCGGTCTGCTGCAGAACCATTGGTGTTCTCAACCTCCGATCGTCGCGGCGGCGACCAGCGGGTAGACGCCGTTGCTGTCGTGAACCTCCTGCCCGGTGACCGGCGGGTTGAACACGCACATCATCCGCATCGTGGTGCGCACCTCCAGGCGATGACGTTCGTGTCCGTCGAGCAGGTACATCGAGCCGGGAGCGAGTTCGTATTCGACGCCGTTGTCCAGATCCGTCAGCGTGCCCGTGCCTTCGATGAGCCACACCGCTTCCACGTGGTGCACATAGTGGAACTCGTGCACCGTCCCCGCGTCAATGGTGGTCTCGTGGAAGGAGAAGCCGACGCCGTCGCCGCCGAGGACGATGCGCTTGCTGCGCCAGCCCTCGCCTGCCACGTCACGCTCGGTGCCGGTGATCTCCGCGGTCGTGCGCACGATCATGCGATCGCCCCCATCCCGCCGCACACCGACTCGACCGCCCCGCTGAGGATGTGCAGGCCCTGGTCGAGTTCCTGCTCGGTGACCGTCAGCGGCGGCAGCAGCTTCACCACCTCGTCGGTGGAGCCGGAGGTCTCCACCAGCAAACCGCGCTCGAAGGCGATCTGGCACACCTTGCCCGCCTGCGAGGGATCGTCGAACACCACGCCCTGCACCAAGCCGCGGCCGCGGGTCGAGACGCCAGGGAAGTATCCGGCCAGCTCACTCAAGGTACGGGCGATCTTCTCGCCCTTGGCCTTGGTCGCGGTCTGCAACGCGTCATCGGACCAGTAGTGGCGTAGCGCGGTCGTCGCCGTGACGAAAGCGGGGTTGTTGCCACGGAAGGTGCCGTTGTGCTCACCCGGCGACCACTCGTCCAGTTCCGGCTTGAACAGCACCAGGGCCATCGGCAAGCCGTAACCGCCGATCGACTTCGACAACGTCACGATGTCGGGCGTGATGCCCGCGATCTCGAAGGAGAAGAACGGGCCGGTACGGCCGCAACCCATCTGCACGTCGTCGACGATCAGCAGGATCTCCCGATCGGCGCACAGACCGGCGAGGTGACGCAGCCACTCCGCGCGGGCGACGTTGACGCCGCCCTCGCCCTGCACGGTCTCCACGATCACCGCGGCGGGGCGGTCGAAGCCGGAGGACGTGTCGTCGAGCACCTTCTCCATCCACTGGAAGTCGGCGGTGGTGCCGTCGAAGTAACCGTCGTAGGGCATGTGCGCGGCGTGCACCAGCGGCACGCCCGCGCCCGCGCGCTTGGCCGCGTTGCCGGTGACCGACAGCGCGCCGAGGGTCATGCCGTGAAAAGCGTTGGTGAAACTGACGATGGTCTCGCGACCGGTGACTTTGCGCGCCAGTTTGAGCGCGGCTTCGACCGCGTTGGCTCCGGTCGGGCCGGGGAACTGGACCTTGTAGTCCATCCCGCGCGGGGTGAAGAGGGTGTCGCGCAACGTCTCCAGCAGTTCCCGCTTGGCCGCGGTCGACATGTCCAGGCCGTGGGTGATGCCGTCACCGGCGATGTAGTCCAGCAGCGAGCGCTTGAGCACGTCGTTGTTGTGGCCGTAGTTGAGCGCACCGGCGCCCGCGAAGAAGTCCAGGTAGTCCTTGCCTTCCTCATCGCGCAGCCAGCTGCCCTTCGCCGTGGTGAACACGGTGGGCCAGGCGCGGCAATAACCGCGCACGTTCGACTCCAGGCTCTCGAAAACGGTGGTGTCGGCGTTGATCATCGGTGATCCTCCTCGGTGGTACGGGCGGTCGGGGCGATGCGATACAGGTCTTCGGGTGCGTGGTTGTCGGGGAAGACACCGGCGTCGAACAGAGGCCGCTTGGTCATGTCCGCTCCCCTCGCCCGCGCCACCGACGTGAACAGCGCGATGGAACCGGCATTGTCCGGCGAGATGGTCGTTTCGAGAACCGAAACACCCTGGGCCGACACACTGTTGAGCAGGGTGTGCAGCAACTCGGCGCCGATGCCGCGGCCGCGCTGCGAACGGTCCACCGCGATCTGCCAGACAAAGACGGTGTCGGGCGCCTGCGGGCGGACGAATCCGATCACGTAGCCCACGACGCGGCCGTCCGACTCGGCGACCACCGAGGTGCCGGCGAAATCGCGGCACCACAGCAGGTACGCGTAGCTCGAATTGACGTCGAGCACCGCGGAATCCTTGGCGATTCGCCACATCGGAGCGCCGTCGCCCAAACGAGGCGTGCGCAGGACCACGGCTGGTCCGGCGCCTTTCCGGGACGGCGTGGCTCCCAGGGCGGCCGCGGCCTTGTCGACGCGCGATCGCTCGATCTCCGCTGGGGACAGGGTTGGCAGTGACATACAACTCCTCGTCGATCAGCAGTACTTATCCAGGCTTACGAAGCGACTTTGAGGTGAACCAGTCGACTTCTTTACGGTCGTATTACGGATTGATGTCGCCGAGCCGGGGCAGCCGCACGACGAATCGCGCACCCCCGCCCGGTCGGTCGGTGCAGTCCACCCGGCCGCCGTGGGTGGCGACCGTCTCGGCGACCAACGCCAGGCCGATGCCCGTGCCCCCGGGCGAGCGCCGACCGCTGCGGGCGGTCGCGAATCGCTCGAAGATCCGGCTCCGGTCCGCGGGCGCGACACCGGGACCCGCGTCGTCGACGGTGAGCACCGCCTCGGTGCCGTCCCGGTCCACGGTGACCGCGACCACACCGCCGCCGTGCCGGTCGGCGTTGTGCAGCAGGTTGGCCACCGCGCGTTCCAACTCCACTTTGCGGCCGCGCACGGTGACGTCCTGGCGCACCGTGAGCAGCTCGCCCGGGTAGCGACGATCGGACAGCGTGTGGACCAGCAGGTCGCGCACCGACAGCGGCTCGGCGTCGCCGTGGTGCATGCCCGCTTCCACCCGCGCGAGCGCGAGCAGATCATCGAGCAGCTTGCGCAGGTGCTCGATCTCGGCGGTGACCAAGCCGAGCGCCCGCTGTGAACGTTCCGGCAGGTCGGTGCGGTGCCGGTTGAGCACGTCGACGCTGGCCATCAGGGTGGTCAGCGGCGTGCGCAGCTCGTGGCTGACGTCGCCGAAGAGCCGGTGTTCGCGCTCGATGCGCCGTTGCAGCGAGTCCACCATGGTGTTGAACGACTCGACGGTGATGGCCAGGTCCTGGTCACGGGTCGCGGGCAACCGCTGACCGAGGTCGCCGGAGGCGATCCGCGCGGCGGTGCCCGCCAGCTGGTGCAGCGGGGTCAGCACCCGCCTGCTCGCCCACCAGCCGACCGCCGCGCCGATCAGGGTGACCACGACGGCGCAGCCGATCAGTACGTTGCGCAGCAGATCGAGATCGGCGTTGAGATCTCCCGGTGACGCGCTGCCGGCGTGCGGTCGCTGCGCTTCCAGATAGCTGCGGCTGATCACGAACACCGAGACGACCATCACCAGTGACATCAGCGCGGCGATCGTCGCGAAAGCGGCGGTCACCCGAGCGCGCAGGCTCCAAGCGTTCGGACTCCAGCGTTCGGCGTCGATCCAGCGCTCAGCGCCGGACATCGAGGCGGTAGCCGAGCCCGCGCACCGTCACCACGATGCGTGGATCGGACGGATCCCGTTCGATCTTCGTGCGCAACCGCCGCATGTGCACGTCCACGATGCGCTCGTCGCCGAAAAACCCTCGGTCCCAGACACGTTCGAGCAGCACCATGCGGCTGAGCACCCGGCCCGGCGACTCGGCGAGTTCACACAGCAGACGGAATTCGGTGAGCGTCAGCCGGATCTCCTCGTCGCCGCGGCGTACTACGCCACTGTCGCGAGCGAGCACCAGCGGAGCCGTGTCATCGGCCTCGAGCATCACTTCCTGCGGCGTCTCGCGTTCGGCGGTGAGCCGCGAACGGCGGCGAACCGCGCGCATGCGAGCGGTGATCTCCTTGATCTCGAACGGCTTGGTGACGAAATCGTCGGCGCCGGCCTCCAGCGCGGCCACCACGTCGTGCGTGTCGTCGCGGGCGCTGACCACGATGATCGGGACGTCGTGGTCGCGGCGGATCTCCCGGATACATTCGAATCCGTCCATGCCACCGAGCATCAGATCGACGATCATCACGTCGGGAACACCGTTGCTACGCAGATGGGTGAGCGCGTCCTCGGCTTCCTCCGCCTCGTCGACGTCGTATCCCTCGTCCTCCATGGCCAGCCGTAACGCACCACGGACCCGGTCGTCGTCTTCCACGATCATCAGGTTTGCGCTCAAGACCTTATCCCTTGCAGACATGCGAAAGCGCGTCACGATGCGGACAACCGCATCCCCATACCGACGCGACCTTCCGCTTTTCGAGCAACCTTGCTCGGCTCCGAGTACCCGCGGCGCTGGGCCGGTAAACGTTCGGCAGACCGCTGCGGGCCCCTTGGTTCGGCTCTCGACGCTATACGGCGCGATCGCTCGGTAGGGAACGGGGCACCGGCGCTGCTCGGTGTTCCGGCATTGCAGAGATTGCGCCCGGCAGCATCCATCTCATGAAAAATGCTCAGCGACATGGTCTTTCGTTGACACAATCGGACGCTTCCCCGCCCGCGCGAACCGAAGGACCGATAACCGAACTCACAACGCTGCCGTGCCGTGCGTCACATATCAGGGATGCTCCGGTCGCGGATACTCAACGGTGATCGGTCTCACGCGGTTTCCAGCGGATCACCGGCTATCGCGGGGGCTCCAGACGGTTGAAGTTGCTCGGCGGGCCTTCGGAGCCACGCTCCTGATACCAGAAGCGCAATCTCCGCGCATCGAACGTGGCGAACCACTCGTCCCATCCGACCCTGCGCAGTACGGCGCCCCCGTACCCGGGGAAGTCGAACCGCAGCACGCCGAGCCGTCCGTCGTACTCGCTGCCCGGAACGGTCGCGGGCCGGGCGCCGCGCTGTTCGGCCCAGCGGCGGATGACGTCGTGATTCCTGGTGACGGAAATCCCCTCGGTCTGGGTCGGCGCCCCTGAGCCACCCGATCCGAACCACGGATTACGGGTGCCTGGGCAGCGCTGGTCGGTCATGACGAGCTCCTCGAGCCATCGGCATCTGTTGTCCGGCTCCTGTCTGACTACCCGTGGGGCATATTCCGCAAACTGCCCGGCCGCACCGCCGGCAGCGTGAGCGTCGGCCCGGTTCGGCAAGCGAACGATGGGTAACCCCGCCGATGACCGGCCGGATACGCGGCGTCTTCGCCGCGGCGCAGGCCGATCGACGAAAGAGGAGGAGTTCGCATGCCCAGCGCCGACGCGGCACAGACGGTCCGGCCCACGCCCGAGCCCGAACCGGTGCCGCCTACACCCGAGCCGGACCCGGTGCCGCCCATTCCCGAGCCGGACCCGGTGCCGCCGATCCCCGAGCCGGACCCCGTTCCGGATCCGAATCCCGTTACGCCGAAACCCGATCCATTGCCACCTGTCCCCGGCCCGGCGCCGCGTCCACCGATGCCCGGTCCGTCGCCGGCCCCTCCGCTGCCCGACCCCGGCCGCCCAGCGCCGGACCCGGGACTGCCAGGCCCGTCGCCGGACCCGGCCCCGCCGAACCCGGTGTAGGAGGCCCGATTTCAATTCCGCAGCAGTTCGGTTCCGCGGCGGTTCAGTCCCGCAGCGCCTGCTCGCGCAACGAGTTCAACGTCCTGGAGAGAATGCGCGAGACGTGCATCTGCGACACCCCGAGCCGCTCGGCGATCTGGTTCTGCGTCAACGACTCGAAGAACCGCATGATCAGCACTTGGCGCTCGCGTTCGGGCAGCTCGCCGAGCAGCGGTTTCACCGCCATGACGTCCTCGACCAAGTGATAGGAGGGCTCTTCGGTGCCGAGGCTGTCCAGCAGCGGCTGCGGGACGCTCTCGGCGTCCTCGCCCGCGACCGCGTCGATGGACGAGGACTGGTAGGCGTTGCCCGCGATCAGAGCCTGGGTCACCTCGACCAGATCGACCTCCAGCTCCGTGGCGATCTCCCTCGCGCGCGGCATCCGGCCCAGTCGCTGCGACAGCGTCTCGATGGTCGGACCGATGCTCAGCTGGATCTCCTTGGTCCGGCGCGGCACCCGAACGGCCCAGGTGTTGTCCCGGAAATGCCGCCGGACCTCGCCCATGATGGTGGGCACCGCGAAGGAGAGGAACGACGACCCGCGCGAAACGTCGAAACGGTCCGCGGCCTGCACCAGCCCCAGTCGCGCGACCTGCAGCAGATCGTCGAAGTTCTCGCCGCGGCCGGAGAACTTGCGGGCGATGTGCTCGGCCAGCGGCAGGCATCGCTCGATCAACTCCTGCCGCAGAGCCTCCCGGCGCGGATCGCCGGGACCCAGAGCGGCGATCTTCTCGAACAGCGGCTCGATGTTGTCGTAGGAGTCTCCCCGCGACCTCGGCTCACCCGCCATTCGGGGCACCCCGCACCCAGCTGAAGTCGATCACCGTGGGGTATCCGCCCAGCACGCTGTCGTAGGAGCCCTGCGCGGCGGCGATCGAGTCGGTCAGCGTCCGCACGATGTGCCAGCCGAACCCGGCGTGGCCGACCACCGACTCGGTCGCCGCGACCGAGGACACGTGCACGAACATCTTGTCGGTGTCGTAGGTGAACTCGCAGTCGATCATCGAGCCGGGCGCCGCGTCGAGAATGAGCGAGGTCGCCACCTCGTCGAGCGCCAACCGGATGTCGGTCACCTCGTCCAGGGCGAAGTCGGCGATGAGGGCGACGGTCTCGGCGAGCGCGCGCAACATGGTCAGCTGTTCCAGCCGGGCGGGCACCCGTACGCCGACTGTCGTCGTGTCGGTAAAGGATCGGGAAGTCCACTCCCCCATTGCCCATCACCACCTTGTCCTCACAGCCACTCCACTGTGGCCTGGATACCGCTGCGGGTTCTCCTCCAGCCACCGAAACACCGCAGGCGCCGCGGACTGTGGACCAGAAAGACCGCCGCGTTCCTCGTCGGAGGACGTACCCGCCGAGGCCGGATCGAAACGCGGATCAGTCGGCGTCGAGCCGCTCGTGTGCGGTGAGCAACAGATGGTCGAATTCGGTCCGCAGCCCTATCGTGACGCCCTCCAGGCCGGGCAGATCGGCGACCAGGCGCGCGGCCAGCCTGCGCAATTTGACATTGGTTTCCTGCGACCGCCAGCTCAGCACCCGGAACGCCTGCTCGGGCCCCACCCCGTAGATCACCATGAGCGCGCCCTTGGCCTGTTCGATGACCGCGCGAGCGGCGTACAGCTCGGGGAGCGCGCCGTCCAGCGTCTCCTGCCGGTGCTCCTCGAGGGTGTCGGTGACGTCGATGTAGTACCCGGAGGTGCCGACCGCCCGGCCCGCCTCGTCGACCATCCGATCGGCCACCAGGATCACATGGTGCACGCTGCCCGCGGTGTCGATGATGCGGTGGCGGCTGGAGAACGGCTCGGCGTCCGCGACCGACCGCGCCAATGCGCTGGCCACCGCGGCGCGATCGTCGGGGTGTTTGTGCGTCAGCAGCAACTCGGTCGTCGGCGTCACCGCTCCCGGTGCGTAACCGTGCATCGCCGCGACCTCGTCCGACCATTCCCATCGCTGGTCGGCGAACCAGAACCGGAAACCGCCGACATTCTGCGGCGTTCCCCTACCGATCACCCCGTCCAGCGCGAAGGCGTCCTCGGGCTGAACCGACCTACTCTCACTCACCGCTGAAGTATCCGATGCCGAGGCGCCCGATGTGACCGGATCCGGCAGGTCACACCGGTCCGCACGGACCTCTCGCGGGCGGCCCGCTCAGGCGTCCAGGGCCGCCCGCATGGACGTGTAGCGCGGGAACATCGACCGCACGCCGGTCACCTCGAGTGCCCGCTCCACTCCCGGTCCGCCCGCGACGACGCGTAGATCCGGACGGCCCAGCCCGTCTCCGCGCAGCGCGCCGAGCCGCGCGGCCGCGCGCAGACTCATGAACCTCGCCGCCCGCAGATCGATCACCACGGCGTCGCACGGTGACTGCAACGCACGGTCGACCGTCTCGAAGAACTCGGCCGACACGGCGGCGTCCAACTCGCCTTCGACTCGGACCACGACGCATTCGCGACGGCGATCCACCCGCTGCGCCCACAACCGGTTGTCCCGACGACGTCCCGGTCCCGAACCATTGAGATGCACACCTTCGGCGTGCTCCCGTAGCAGAGAAATGGCAGACAAGTCGAACCTCCCGAGTAGGGGGTATCCAGTCCTCCGCGGCGGCTGGGGGCGAGGGCGGCGCGAACGCGAATCGGTTGCCGTGCCGTCCCATCGACCGGCTGCGCCGAAAGCGTCGAACCGGGGTCGGCTGTGATCTCAACCTTCCTACAGTGTGGCACGGTCGCCCCGTTCCCGACAGCGTTCGGTAGGAGAACGTGACCCCGCCAGAACGCCCCTCACCGGCACGAACCGACCGTCCGGCCGGCGAGGCGACCGCTGACGTGGGGTTTCATCGGGCCACGTCCGGGCATACCCCAACATATCCCCCGAACGTCACGCGATGCCGGTCGTAGGGCAGTCGCGCGCATTCGCGCGTCCCGGATGACGCCCACGACGAGAACGGAGCACCCGGTGAAGATTGCCATGGTTTCCGAAGACGCCAGCCCCCTCGCCGAGAAGAGTCCCGCCGACGGGGGCGGTCGCGGCCAGTACGTAGCCGAACTTTCGGCGGCGTACGTGCGACGTGGGCACGAGGTGACGGTCTATACCCGCCGCACCAGTGCGCGTGCCCCCGCCGAGCTGGTCGCCGCGGGCGGATTTCGGGTGGTGCACGTCGAGGCCGGACCCCCCACACCGCTGCCGATCGATCGGACACTGCCTTACCTGGGAGACTTCGGCACGTTCCTGCGGAAGCACTGGGCCGCCGAACAACCGGACATCGCGCACGCGCACTACTGGAAGTCCGGGCTCGCCGCCGAGTTGGCGTCGCGCGCGCACGGCATACCGGTGGTGCTGACCTTCCACGGGCTCGGCACCGTCCAGCGGCGCTGCGAAGGTCTCGCCGATCCGAGCCCCCGTTCGCGCATCCGTTTCGAGCGGCTCATCGCGACGCGGGCGGCGCACGTGGTGGCGACGTGCTCCGACGAGGTCGCGGAGCTGGCCAGGATGGGAGTGCCCCGGTTCCGGATCTCGATCGTGCCGTGCGGTGTGGACCTCACCACGTTCACCCCGGAAGGCCCGACCGCCGATCGGCACGCCACGCACCGATTGCTCGCGTCCGGAGAGTTGGCGCGGCGCAGCGGATTCGACCCGGTCATCAAGGCGCTGCCGGACCTCCCGGACACCGAACTGGTGATCGTCGGCGGCCCCGCCGACGACGACGAAGACGACGCCGAAGGTCGCCGCCTGCGCCGCCTCGCTTCCGACCATGGTGTGCGAGAACGACTTCGGCTGGCCGGGCCGGTGGGGCGGCCGATGTTGCCGCGACTGTATCGCTCCGCCGACGCCGTGCTGTGCACCCCGTGGTACGAGCCGTTCGGCAGAGTGGCGCTGGAAGCGATGGCATGCGGGAAGCCGGTGGTCGCCACGCCAGTCGGTGGCCTGCTCGACACGGTGGTCGACGGCGTCACCGGCCGATTCGTCGCCCCACCCGAACCCGACGCGATCGTACGGGCGGTGCAACCGCTGCTCACGGACTCGACGCTGCGCGACACCTGGGGCGCCGCGGGCTATCAGCGAACCGCGGGCCGCAACTCCTGGGATCGGGTCGCGGCCGAAACGCTCAGCGCCTATCACCGCGGCGCACCGGCCCGGGCAGGCGAAGTCGTCTCCTGGGCCCGGTGAATCAACTGTCGTCGGCTCGGGCCTGCGCGGACGCGGTACGCCAACGCCACGGGGCCACCAGCCACGTCCACAGGAACAGCATGACGGTGGCGACGCCCGTGGCTACCGCCGCGGCAGTCCCCGTCACGTAGTCCACGACGAGGATCACCGCGCCGATCAACGCGACGCCGAGCAATGCGACGCCTGCCATCGCGTAGCGGTGCGCCGCGGCGACGACGTTGCCCAGGCGGTGCCGCCTGAACAGGATGCGATGCCACGACACCGGCGCGATCAGGAAGACCGTCGCGCCGACGGCGGCGGCCAGGGTGACGATGTACAGCGCCCGCATGCCCGTCGACAGGGTGGCGAAGGCCGCCTGGAACGGCAGCACCAACAAGGCCCCGAAGAGGAATTGCACACCGGTCTGCACGACGCGCAATTCCTGGATCAGGCTGGCCCAGTTCCGATCGAGCCGTTCGAGTTCGGTCTCGCCACGCGCGCGGCGTGCCCAGTCACCGTCGTCATTCCCGGGCACGCGCTGCCTCCCGGCGATTGCGTTTCATGATCGCCTCGACGAGTTCGTCCTTGGTCATGCGCGAGCGGCCCGGGATGTTCAGCCGCCGGGCGATCTCCAGCAGATGCTCCTTCGACGCGTTGGCGTCGACGCCTTCGGCCGTCTCACCCCGCGCGTCCGGACCGCCACTTTCCGCGCGTTCGTCCGAGGGACCGCGGTGCGGCTTGGGCTCCCAATGGTCGCCGACTCGCTCGTAGCTGTGTTTCAGCGCGGCATAGGCGACGCGGTATGCGCGCTGCTCGTCGCCGTCGTATTGCTCGAGCGCGGCATCGTGCGCCGCGGCGAAGGTGCGCTGCGCCTTGGCCTCCGACCGCCGCAGAGTGCTCGGCAACTCGGACTTCTCGACGTCGCCGCGTGCTGTGGTCTTGGGCATGTGCCGCTCCCTTCCGTCCCGGAGCCGGTGCCGTGAGCAGGATGGTCGAAAGCCCGGTGCTGACGACGCGTGCGGGCACTTCGGATATCCGGTCGCATACCCGGTGAAACGTCGATTAACCCGGCGTCTGCCGGGTACCACCGTTGCATGGCTGTTACCACCGACCAGTTGCTGCATGCGCTCACCCGCACGGTGAACGCCTTGGCGGCGACAGATATCCGGTTCGCGGTGGCAGGCGGCTGTGCGGTCTACGCGCGTGGCGGCCCGGCTTCCCAGCACGACGTCGACATCTTCGTCAAACCGGAGGACAGTGCGCGGGCGATCCACACGCTGGCGCGGGCGGGCCTGCGAGTGTGCGACCCACCGGAGAACTGGCTGCGCAAGGTCTACGCCGATGACATCCTCGTCGACGTGATCCACCGCCCGAACGACCGTGATGTGACCGACGAACTGCTCGACCGCGCCACGGTGATGCGGATCGGGCCGGCCAAAGCGCCGGTGATCAGCGGCACCGACCTCATGGTGGACAAGATGCTGGTGTTCGACGCGCACCGCCTGGACCTGAGCCCGATCCTGCACATCGCGCGTGACCTGCGGGAACAAGTGGACTGGGAAGCGGTGCGCGAGCAGACCAAGGCCTCGCCCTACGCGCGGGCGTTCATCGGCCTGCTGGACGATCTCGGCATCACCCGCACCGGAAAGGTGGAGTAGATGGAGCAGCCGCAATACCTGGTCGCGCGATTGCGCCGGGCGCTGGCCGAGGACCCCCGCACCGCGGAACTCGGTGTGCAGGTGACCATTCGCGGCGACGTCGTGGTGCTCGGCGGCGAGGTGAGCAGCGAACAACGCAAACAGCAGATGGAAACCGTCGTACGAGAGCAGCTTCCGCACGCGCGGATCCACAACGACGTCCATGTCACCCGTCCCGCGGCGCCTGTCGACACCGAGACGCTGGAGCAGGACGGATCCGAAAGGAGTTGAGCGGCATGCGGATAGCCGCGGTCGGCGACGTACATCTGGGCGTGGATTCGGGCGGGCAATGGCGGCCCGCCCTCGACGGGCTCGCCGCGCGAGCCGACGTGCTGCTGCTGGCGGGCGACCTGACGCGCCACGGCACCATCGACGAAGCGAGGGTCGTCGCGGCGGAGTTCGCCGACTTGGGCGTGCCGGTCGTCGCCGTCCTCGGCAATCACGACTATCACGGCGACGCCGAGCACGAGATCACCGCCGTGCTGACCGACCGTGGCATCACGGTCCTGGAAGGGACTTCGGTGACGCTGAACGTAGACGGCAGCACGCTGGGGGTGGCGGGCACAAAGGGGTTCGGCGGCGGCTTCGCGGGCAAATGCGCGAGCGTCTTCGGCGAACCCCTGATGCGCGAATTCGCCGCGCACACCGTGGACGTGGCTGCCGCACTCGGCGACGCGCTCGCCGCGTTGGACACCGACTTCACCGTGGCGCTCACGCACTATTCCCCCATCAGCGACACGCTGCACGGCGAGCCGAGGGAGATCTATCCGTTCCTCGGTTCCTACCTGCTCGGCGAGGCGATCGATGAACACGGCGCCGATCTGGCGCTGCACGGTCACGCGCACGCAGGCGCCGAGCGCGGCACGACGCCGGGCGGCATCCGGGTGCGCAATGTCGCCCAGCCGGTGATCCGAGCGGCGTACGCGGTCTACGACCTGCACCCGGCCGCGGTCTGAGACATATCGGGCTCAGAAGTCGGTGGAGATCGCCTCCACCGTGCTTCTGGACTGCTCGTTGTCGACGGTGGTGGCCACGTCGGCCTGCGAGATGATGCCGACCAGCCGGCCCTGCTCCAGCACCGGCACGCGGCGTACCTGATGCTGCGACATCACCGACATGACCTTGCGCACGTCGTCGTCGGCGTCCACGGTGACCAGCTCCCCACCGAGCTCGCCCGCGTCGACCCCGAGCGGGTCCTTGCGCTGGGCGATCACCTTGACGACGATGTCGCGGTCGGTGAGCATTCCCTTCAGCTTGTCGTCTTCGCCGCAGATGGGCAAGGCGCCGACATTCAACTCCGCCATGCGCTGCGCGGCCGCTACCACCGTGTCGCTGGACCGGACGCATTCCACGTTCGGCGTCATGATGTCCCGTGCTGTTGTCATCGGGGTCCTCCTGGGACTTCTCTCGAGTACGAGCGCCCAGAATCGGGCGACTCGCTGACGTCGTACCCCCGTTTCGGATGGGCTAACGCGGGCATTCGACCGGTATGGCCGCCTCGGCCGGCCCGACGCGAACGTCCGGGCCCGGGGCCGCCCGCGCACCGAAAATCGTTGTCGCTCAGTAGAAAGGAGCTCCGATGCTGCCAGCACCGAACGAGCCGACCGCAGGATCCGGCCCCGGAGAGCAGCACCCACCCCGGAGCCACACGTTTCCCGACGACACCCGCACCAACCGTACGCACGCCGGAGAATCCATCGAGGACACCCGCAACTGGCCGGGCATGATCCTCGTCGGGATCGGGATCGTGACCATCGCGCTCACGCTCACCGCCGCCGGATACGGATTCGAGGGCTGGGCGGTGATCGCGGGGGTCGTCAGCGGCGTCTGCATCATCGCGGGCATCCTCGTGATCGTCGCCGAGCACCGCCGGGTCAAAGCCCGAGAAGGCAAGCGGCTGCGGGACGCCGCCGGTCATTGATCGCGCCGTGACCGGATCCGTCCGAAGCCCACGCGAGGCAGCCGCCCGTGGAACGCGGCTCGACACACAGGAGAAACAATGACAGACCAGCCCAACCGGCTCCTGGGCCGCGTCGTCCTGCTCGTGGGCGCGCTGGCGGCGGGATCGGTGCTCACGGCATGTTCGGGTGACGACGGCGATCCGGCCGCGGACACGCCCGAGCCCGCGACCGTGTCGATCACCATGCCCGGCCCGACCAGCGCGCAAGTGCCGAATCCCGACCAGATCACCGCGGAGGCGGCGGGGCAGTTGTGCGACATGATGCGCGCCGACATCGACACCTGGCAGGGGCAGGGCGCCACGATAGCCAAGGTGACATTCAACGGCACCGTGCACAACTGGGCGGCCCGCAACGGCGGCCTCAACGACGTGGTCTTCACCGACCGCGCCACGATCGACGCCATCACCACGCAGAACTGCCCCGATGTGCGTGAACAAGCCGTGCGAGCGCTCGACGTGCCCGATCTCGCCTCGGCTCTGGCGGGAGTCGGCCGATGAGCGCCGTGCGCCGGTCCGGCCGCCTGAGCATCGCCGTCGCGGCCGCGCTGGCGGTGTGCGCGGCAGGGTGCGGCGACGAGCCGGAGAAGATCGTGAACAAGGGCGGCGACACCCCGTGCAACGAATACGTCGCCCAGGATGCCGACAAGCAACGCGTCACCACGGAGAAGTTCCTCGAGCAGGAACGCGAAGGCGAGGGAACGCCCGACGCCACGACCGTGGACGCCGCGATCGCGGCGATCAAGCTGATGTGCGCGGCACAGGCCAATCCGGACACTCCGATCCGGAAGGCCGATCTCACCGGCATCTTCGTACCGAAATAACGCTGCCCATACCACTCCCGCCGGGGTGATCCAGGCGCCGAACCGGGCGGGAGTCGCCGGACCCGTGCGTAGCCCTCGACAACGGCGTCGAGGACCGCACGCGGCCCGACGGGCTTCGAGACGTGTTTCCTCGAAGCTTTGCGGCACACCCCGCCCCGGGTCGCCAACGACGTCGACCCGGTCGGCGGGTCCGTGCCGTTCGCGCCGGAAGTGGAGGCTTTCCGTGACCGTCCTGCTCGCGCTGCGCGCGCACGGGTTGCGGGAGCTGCTGACCGCGGTTCCCGCCCTGCGCGCCTTACACGATGCCCGTCCGCGACACCGGCTCGTCCTCGCAGCTCCGGGATGGCTACGCCCGGTCGTGGACCTGGCCGATTGCGTCGATGAACTGCATGCGACCCCTATGGCGGGCGGACTGCGCTGGAATGCGCCGCCGCCGACCTTCGCGGTCAATCTGCACGACGCCGGGGCCGACAGTATACGCGCGCTGCTCGCGACGGATCCGGAGCGGACGATCACGCACCGCCACAAGGGTTTTCCGCTAGTGCCGGGGCCGCTGTGGGAACCAGGCCTGCACGAGACCGTGCGATGGTGTCGGCTGCTGGAGTGGGCCGGTATCGCGGCCGACCCGGCGCGCCTGGACATCACACCGCCGCCGGAGAGCACCGGCGAGCGCCGATCCATCGTCGTCTATCCAGGTGGTGCACCTGCCCGGCGCTGGCCTGCCGAGCGGTTCGCGGCGGTGGCAGCCGGCCTGCGCGACTGGGGATGCTCGGTGCACGTCGTCGGCAGCGCCGCGGATCGTCCGCTCGCGCGCGCCGTCGCCGAACAGGCCGGATTGCCCGAAACCAGCGTGCTCGCAGGGCAACTCACGCTGCGGCAACTGGCTGTTGCGGTGGCCGACGCGTCGCTGGTGCTCAGCGGCGACACCGGCGTCGGGCATCTGGCCACGGCGTTCGGCACCCCGTCGGTGCTGATCTTCGGCCCCGATTCGCCCACGATCTGGGGGCCGCCGCCGGAACGAGTGGCACATACCGCGCTGTGGGCCGGACTTGTCGGCGATCCGCTGTCCGATACGCCCGCGGCGGGGTTGAGCATGATCAGCGCCGCCGAGGTGCTCGCCGCCGCGGACCGGCAGCTCAGTGAGCACGCGTCGATATGAGGAAGCGGCGCGGGCGTTTCACCCCGCCGAGACCGGCTATGCCGGGCTTATGACGTCCCTATGGTTGCACGGCGCGCAAGTTCCGGCGCGGTTGCGGTTGACGCCGGGATCGCGCTTCGACACGGTGGTGATCGGCGGTGGGCTCACCGGACTGGTGACCGCACTGCTGCTTGTCGAGAACGGCGTCGAGGTGGCCGTGGTCGAAGGCAGGCGCGTCGGCGCCGGGACGACCGGCGCCACCACCGGGAAGGTCAGCCTGCTGCAAGGGACTCGCTCTCAGCAGATCGCCCGCCACCACTCCGACGACGTCCTGCGCGACTACGTGGAGGCCAACCGCGAAGGGCAGGAATGGCTGTTGCGTTTCTGCGCCGCACACGGCGTTGCGGTCGATCGGGTCGCCGCGCTGACCTACGCGCAGAGCGAGGACGAAATGTCGGCGGTGCGCGCCGAATACGCCGCGACACAGAAGGCGGGCCTGCCCACCGAACTGCTCGGCGAACCGGATGTCCCGTTCCCGGCGCACGGCGCGGTCCGCTTGGCCGATCAGGCGCAACTCGATCCCATGGCGCTGTTGGCCGCGCTCGCCGCCGACGTGGAGTCACACGGCGCACCGATCTACGAATCCACTCTGGTCCGCGGCGTGCATCACGGCGCGCGCGGTGATCTGGTCATCGATACCGAGCACGGCGATCTGGGTGCGCGCCGGGTGGTGCTGGCCACCGGGACGCCGATCCTCGATCGGGGCGGGTTCTTCGCTCGCCTCACCGCGCAACGTTCCTATCTGGCGGCGTTCGCACTGGACGAACCGATCCCGCGCGATATGTACATCAGCGCGGGCAGCCCCACCCGTTCCCTGCGTCGCGCGCAGGGAACGGACGGTGAACTCTTGCTGGTCGGTGGCAACGGCCACGTCGTCGGGCGCGGCGGGTCGACCCGCGAGAAAGTCGATGACCTCGTGAGCTGGACGCGGACTTGGTTCCCCAGCGCCGAGTTGACGCACCGGTGGTCCGCCCAGGACTACTCCCCCGTCGGTGAACTCCCTTACGTGGGCCCGGTGCTGCCGGGACAGCACGACATCCAGCTGGCCACCGGTTACGCCAAATGGGGTCTGACCAATGGTGTGGCCGCGGCCATCGCGCTGGCCGGGCGTCTCACCGGAGCGCAACCTCGGTGGGCGGGCGCGCTCGCGAGCTGGCGTCCGGACGAACTCAAGGCGTTGCCCGCGGCCACGAAGACCAACGGGGCTGTGGTCGGCCGACTTTCCGCGGGCTGGTTGCGGGTCGCGACCCGTCACGACGGCGCGGCGCCGGCCGAAGGCTGTGGCACGGTGCTGCGCGAGGGCCTGCATCCGACCGCCGTGTGCACGGTGGACGGCGTCACCAACCGGGTCTCCGCGATCTGCCCGCACCTGTACGGCATCGTCAACTGGAACGACGCCGAACGTACTTGGGACTGCCCGCTGCACGGTTCGCGCTTCGCCGCCGACGGCACGCTGCTCGAGGGTCCGGCCACCAGTTCGCTCACTCCCCTGCAGGTGCCGCGCAACATTCCTTGAGCGTCCGTCACCCGCGGACCGGCGACCAGTCCTCCAGTGGTCCGGCCTCGTCGAGTATCCGATCGACCGTCTGCTCGACCGTCAGATCCGAGGTGTCCAGCCAGAGCCCGATCCGCGGGGTAGTCTCGCGCAGCAGTTTGTCCAGACCGGCGACGGTGAATTCGTCGTAGGCGTCTTTGCCGCGCCCGGCCTCGCGTGCGGCGACCGCCTCGGGGCGCGGCGCCAGCACGACGACATAGCGGGGCCGGGTGCTGATCAGACCCGCCATCCAGGGCAGGAATTCGCCGAGTACGACATCTTGCACGACCGCCGTGAAGCCGGAGCCCGCATAGGCGTCGGCGGTCGCGGCGGCCAGGCTGTACCGCAATCGCAGCTGAGCGAGCGCCTCCGGCGACGGGTCGGCGCTCATCTCCACGCGACCGCGCACGACTGATCGACGGAACACGTCCCCACGCACGTGGGCCGAGCGCGGGAACCGTTCGGCAAGCGCCTGAGCGACGGTGGATTTGCCCGCGGCCTGGATACCGGTGATCAGGTAGACAGCCGATGTCATGGAGACGATCATGGCGAGCCGCGGTGACGCCGTCGACTAAGTTTCCCGCCGCTCGGCTCGGTCCGCTCGATGGTCCCGGTGCGCTCAGTTCGCGGGTGCGCCTGCCTGCTGCTCGACATAGCGATTCATGGCCCAGTTCAACCCGCGCATGGCGAGGTTGTAGGCGGGCGGGAAGTACCTCTGCGCCCAGAAGCCCACGCGAATGTCGGGCGAGGTGAAGACCAGGTAGCGGTTGCGCTCGACGCCGCGCACGATGGATCGGGCCGCCGCCTCCGGTGTGACCGCGTGCCGCATGAACAGCGCGACGCCACGCTGCACCGCTTCGGCCGTACGGTCGACGCCCGCGATATCGACGCTGTCGACCATGGGCGTGGCCATCGCACCGGGACACACCAGGCTCACGCCGATGCGGTGGCGCGCCAAGTCGAAACGCAGCACCTCCGAAACCCCGCGCAGGCCGAACTTGCTCGCGCTGTAGGGCGCGTGCCATGGCAACCCGAACAGGCCCGCCGCCGAGGACACGTTCACCACATGGCCGCCGCGTCCGGCCGCGATCATCGGCGGGACGAACGCTTCGATCACGTGGATCGGGCCCATGAGGTCGATGTCGATGGTGCGCCGCCACTGGCTGTGCGTCAGCCGGTCGACGGTGCCCCAGGTGGCGATGCCCGCGACGTTCATGACGATGTCGACGCTGCCGACCGCGTCGTGGGCCGCCGCCGCCAGTGCGACGACCTGGTCGTAGTCACTGACGTCGGCGGCCTCGGCCAAGTGGACGGTCGCGCCCGCGTCGCGCGCGTCGGCGGCGGTGCGCGCCAAACCCTCCGCCGCGATATCGGTGAGCACGAGCGCGGCGCCCTTGGCCGCCGCCGCGAGTGCCGTACTGCGACCGAGACCACTGGCCGCGCCGGTGATCAGACAGGTTTTCCCGGCGAACTTCGTCATAGTCGACGACCATACGCAACCATGAACATCGCTGTCTATGGAACCGGTGAACCGCTCTCCCAGGGGATGGGCGCCAGCGCGACGGTGATGTTGTCGCCGCCGCCGCAGCGCAACGCGAACTCCGCGAGCATGCGCGCCGCCTGGGCGGGACTCGCCCCAGCGACCTGCTCGGCGAGCGCGGACGGGGAAGGCGAGTAGTTCCACAGTCCGTCGGAGCACAGCAGCAGCATGCCGGGCCCCGAGGTGCGCATCGTCCGCACGCAGTTGTCCGCCCATGGTGTCGGCGGGCTGTCGGCGCCGAGCCAGCGGATCAGCGTGTGTGCTCGTGGGTCGGCCATCGCCGCACGCTCGTCCATCGCGCCCGCGTCGACCAGCGCCTGAGCCCACGAGTCGTCGACACTCAGCCGTTGAGCGGGTTCGCCGCCCGGACCGGCGGGCAACCAATAGGCCCTGCTGTCCCCGACGTTGGCCACGGTGATCTCGGTTCCAGCACCGTTGTGCGCGACGATCGCGGACACGTAGGTGCACGAGGGCGCCGGACCGTCGGGAACGTCGACTTCGCGGACCGCCTGCGCCGCGGCGGCGAGTCCGGCCATGATCGCCTCGGCGGCGGGTGATCCCGTGGCGAGCGCGGCGGCGGTGGCGCCGACACCGGCCCGGACCGCCGCACCGGAAGCCACCTGCGGCCGCGACGAAGTCGACACCCCGTCGCTGACCGCGATCACGACGGCCGACGGCGCCTCGGGCGCCACGCCTTGGAGCACCCCGGCGGCGACGGCGTCCTCATTGCGCGCATGGACGATGCCCCGATCGGTGAGCACCGCGACCGCGCCGAGATCGGTGTCGAAGCGATCCGGCACGGCCCGCGAACGGCCGCACTGCGCGCAGCGCCCGTCGGTGTCGAATCGGTCGGCCCCGCACTCGGCGCACGGCGTCGGGTCGTGCCCGGGCAGGGCGACGTAGCGATAACCGAGTTCGAGACCGCAGGACGCGCACCGTCGGCTGTCGAGCCCGACAGCCGAGCATCCGGCGCAGCGTAGATCGGCACCCTCATCGCTCATCGGACCGTTCCCCCGCCCGACCGTGCCGTGGCGCCCGCGGCATGCTCCGGAAGTCGTTGGCCCGACCGTAACCACAGCGGCTCGTTGCTGGTGCGAACTTCCACACCCTCCTCCTTCATCTCCCCGGCAGGCCGACTCCGAAGGCGATAGTACGGGAGCGTGGCGGGCATCCGATCCCAGTGCTGGATCGCCCCTGCCCGCTGCAGGGCAGCACGATTGCCGACGGTCTGCCGCCTCATCGCGAGACGGCGTGCTGCGCCGGACCGCTCGCTGGACGGTGCTCCGCGCCGCTCAGACCGATTCGGGTGCGTGACACAGCCGCCTGCCGCGCGAGCGGAACGTTTGCGGCGGGCAGCCCTGCCAGCGGCGGAAGGCACGGATGAACGAGGCCGCCTCCGCGTAACCGAGCCGGGCGGCGACCTGTTCGGTGGTCATATCGGTATGCGTGAGCAGCGCCTCCGACATGGTCTGACGCACTTCGTCCAGCAGTGCCCGGAAGGAGGTCCCCTCCTCGTGCAACCTCCGCGACAGGGTGCGCGAGCTCATGTACAGCCCGAGCGCCACCGTCGCCTGGTCGGGGATCTCCCCCGGCGTGCGCACCAAGCGGTCGCGCACCGCCGCGGCGACGCCGGTGCGCGTCCGGTGCCGGTCGAGCAGGTCGCGGCACAGTCGGCCACAGTTGTTCCGCGCGACGTCGTTCGCCGGTGGCAGCGGCCGGTCCAGCAGACCGCGATCGAAAACCACCGCGCTCACCGGCGCCCCGAAAACCGGTACGACGCCGAAGATGTCGCGATACCGCTTGATGTCGCGTGGGCAAGCGTGGCGGAAACTGACCCGCCGCACCGGGACGCCTACGGAGAACAGCTCACGGTCGAAGGCGGGCAGCCCCGCCAGGGTCACTTCCGCGAAGAATGTCCGCATGCTGGCCGGAATGTCCGCGTCCTCGTACACCAGCCGCGCTTCGCCGCCTGCTTCCTGGACGGTCAACCGCCCGAACGGCACCGCGCGACCGACGCAGCGCAGCCCCACCTCGATCAGCTCGCGCAGCGTCCGGCTGCCCAGCAGCGCGAGTCCCCACGGCCCGCGTGAGCGCAGGTGGTGACAGACCGCCGCCGCGAGGCCGAGTCCGGGCTCGTCACCGAAGCGGCCGAGCACCGTGTGCACGATCCGCAGTTCGTCGTGCGCGGTGAGCTCGGCGCACGGGTCACTCAGCTCGGCAGGCGCCAGCGCCGTACCGGCCAGGCACTCGGCCGGCGCCATGCCTCGCTCGCCTGCGATGCGCACGAGAGCGCGCACGCCGGCGGCACTGCGAAGGGAATCCCGGTCGACCATGGCTCGCGTCCTCGATGAAAGCGGTACTGCGCGGTATCGGCGCAATGTATCAATCGGGTGTCGCGCGCATCGGCGGTTCGGCGAAATGGCGTTCCGGTATTCGCTGCCGCACAGCGCCTTTCGGCACTCGCCCGGCTATGTGGCGGCATCCGGATGATCCCACGGGTCCGGAGGCTGTCAATCCCGCACGGTGATGCCGACCGAACGCGCGAAGGCGGGCGCGAGGTCCATCAGTTGCAGACCGGTGACCGTCGCGCCACGCATGCTGTCGAGCCCGTCGGTGATGTCGAGCGCCGTCGCGCCGCGCAGGTCGACCTTCGCCAGCCGTGCCCTGCGCAGCGACAACCGGACCAGCGCCGAGCCGGGCACCGTCACGTCGGTCAACGCGGCCTCGGCGAAATCGCAATCGCGCAGCACGCAGTCGACGAAGGACACCTCGCGCAACCGGGCGCCGCGGAAGTTGACCGAGTCGAACTTGCAGCTTTCGAACCGCACCCGCCGCAGAGTCGCGCCCGCGAAGTCGACGCCGGACATCGCGCCCGACACCATTTCGCCGTCGAGCCATCCGGTGTCCGCCAGTTCGGTACCCACCCAGCGGACATGACGCAGCCAGACATCGGCGAACCGGCTGTAGCGCAGACTCCCCCGGGTGAAGGTGACCGTCGTGAACACCGACTCGCTGAATCGCGCGTGCCGCACGTCGAGGTCGTCGAGTTCACCGCCGTCCACCCGAACGCAGTCGTAGTCGCCTTCGGCCTCGAGATCGCCGTCCAAGGCGGTGAGGTACCGCGCGTAGGGCAGGTCATCGAGTTCGCGCGCCATGCACTCCTCCAATTCGTCACGAAGATCGGTCGGCGCCGAGTATTCCGGTTCGCCATGACAAGTCCGCCTCACCGATCGCGTGATCGGTCGGCGCCGGCCAGCCGGGTGGCCCGTGACAGCAGGTAGCGCTTCTGCGGAATGCTCGTCGTGCGCTCCGCCGCGGTCGAATACGCCGCGCGGGCGCCCACGCCGTCTCCGGTCATCTCAAATGGCCACGCACGGCATGCAGCCGATGGTCGTCGGCGAGACGGTCCGCAAGTGCGTCCACCAGCTTCAGCCCGGCCACGGGCCCGAGCGACATCGTCATGGTTCCGGCAGGTCTCTGCCGTGGACGTGTCGCGGGCGTTGCCCGGCTCGCCGGTCCGCGATCCCGTGGTGAGGACGGGCCGTCCTGGCACGGCGCACGATGGGGCGCGCGTTTCTCAACCGTACCGACCGGCCCGCCGCCGACCGCGGGGTGCGGTCAGCGCAAGGTGGCGATCCAGCGGCGGGTGTCGGCGGGATCGATGACGTCGTCGACTTCCAGCACGGTGGCGGCGGTGAGGGCCTTGCCGTTGTCGTAGGCGAGCTGTACCAGGTTGTCGAACGCTTGCTGTCGCTCGGCCGGATCCTCGATGGCGGCCAGTTCTTTGGCGAATCCGAGGCGGACCGCGCCTTCCAGGCCCATGCCACCGATCTCCCCGGTCGGCCAGGCGACGACGAACCGGGGGGCGCGGAATGAGCCCGCCGCCATGGCCTGTGCGCCGAGACCGTAGCCCTTGCGCACGATGACGGTGCCGAGCGGCACCGAGAGCGCGGCGGAGTCGATGAACAGGCGGCTGAACTTCGTCACCGTGCCGTCCTTCTCCGCGGCGGGGCCCACCATGAAGCCCGGTGTGTCGCAGAAGGAGACGATCGGGAGACCGTGCGCGTCGCACAAGCGCAGGAACATGCTGAGCTTGTCCGCGGCGGGAGCGTCGATCGCCCCGCCTTGATGGTGGCAGTTGTTGGCGATCAAGCCGAACGGCCGTCCTTCGACCCGGATCAGTGCGGTGACGATCCCGACCGCCCAGTCGCGCCGCAGCTCCAGTACCGACCCGACGTCGGCGACGGCGTCGATGGCGGCACGGATATCGAAGGCCCGCAGGCGATTCTCCGGAACCACGTGCCGCGACAGGCGCGGATCCGGCGCCGCCCAGTCCTCGGTCGCGCCTTGGAAGTAGGCGAGGTAGCGACGGGCGATGGAGACCGCCTCGGCCTCGTCCGCGGCGACGACGTGCACGACGCCGTTGCGACGCTGCACCTCGATCGGGCCGATGTCCTCCGGGGCGTACACGCCCAGCCCGCCGCCCTCGATCATGGCGGGACCACCCATGCCGATATTCGCGTCGGGGGTGGCGATCACGACGTCGCACATGCCCAGCAGTGCCGCGTTGCCCGCGAAGCAGCGTCCGGACACGATCCCGATCAGCGGAACCCGGCCAGAGAGCGCACCCATCGCGCGGAAGGTGGTGACGTCCAAGCCGGAGATGCCGGGATAGTCGGTGTCGCCCGGTCTGCCGCCGCCGCCCTCGGTGAAGAAGACGACCGGAAGTCGTTGCTCGCGAGCGAGTTCGAGCATGCGATCGGTCTTGGCGTGATTGCGCATCCCCTGCGTGCCCGCCAGCACCGTGTAGTCGTAGGACAGCACGACCACGCGGGACCGATCGGAACCGAATCGCTCGGCGTCGATGGTGGCGACGCCCGCGACCAGGCCGTCGGCCGGGGTGTTGGCGATCAGGTCCTCCGGACTGCGGCGCAAGCGCTGTGCGGCGACCGCGAGCGCGCCGTACTCCACGAAGCTGTCCGCATCGACCAGGTCGTTGATGTTCTCCCGCGCGGTGCGCCGTCCGAGCCGATGGCGTTTGGCGACCGCCTCCGGCCTGGCTTCGTCGCGGCCGGCGCGGCGGCGAGCGCGGACCTCGGCGAGATCGGCGCGCACCGAGTCCAGGTCGACCGCGCCGTGATCCACGACCGCACCGTCGTGTTCGGCGGCGACGAAGGTCAGCAGCGGCGCACGCGGGTCGATGACCGCACCAGGCGCGGCGACGTGGCGGCACACCCGCAAATCCTGCTCGACGCGGACCACGTACTGCATCTTCATGGCTTCCAGCACCGCGACCTCGCCACCGGCCGCGACGACGGCGCCGGGCGCGGCGAGAGCGACCACCGTGCCGCCCATCGGCGACAGCACCGCTTCCTCATCGCCGGTCAGCGTCATCCCGGCCATCCCAGCTGTCCCGGCTATATCGGACGCGGCGGCCTTCTGTTCGATGAACGGAGGTTGCGCGATCCCGGCGAAATCACTCGCGCGCTCCACCAACTCGCCGACATGCCGCTCGAACCACGTGGTCGGTACGACGCGGCCGTCCGACATCGCCGCCAGGATCGCGCGCAGCACGCCGGCATTGGTGTCCACGCCGGTCACGACGGTCTCGGCCAGCGCGTCCGCGCACCGGCGCAGCGCGGCCGGATAGGACGGAGCGCAGGCGATGATCTTCGCCAGGAGGGAGTCGAAACGCGCGTCCTGCCGCATCCCGGTGAACGCGGCGGTGTCGACCCGCAGACCGCCCCCGGTCGGCGGCGCGAACATGGTCAGCGTGCCCGTGCTGGGGAGTACGTCGCCACCCGGGGTGACGGTTTCGGCGTTCAGGCGGGCCTGCACCGCGTAGCCGCGCGCGGCAGTGGCGTCGGGTAGCGCGAGATCGGCCAGCATTGCGCCGCGGGCGAGATCGCATTGCACCGCGACCAGATCGATTCCCATGACCGCTTCGGTGACGGTGTGCTCGACCTGCAATCGCGGATTGACCTCGAGGAAGAACGCGTCGTCACCGCGCACCAGGAACTCGACGGTGAGGACACCGCGACAGCCGACGGTTTCGGCGACCCGCACCGCCCAACGGTGCAACCGCTGCCGCAGTGCCGCGGGGAGAGCAGGCGCGGGCGCCACCTCGAGCACTTTCTGCTGCCTGCGCTGCACGCTGCAATCGCGATCGCCGACGGCGGCCGCATCTCGCCCGTCCGCGACGATCTGTACTTCGATATGGCGCGCGTCGCTGATCAGCGCCTCGGCGTAGACCCCGTCGTCGCCGAAACCAGCCAGCGCCTCCGCGCGGCAGCGCTCGAACGCCTCCGGCAGGCAGGCCGCGTCCCGCACCGCCCGCGTACCGCGTCCGCCGCCACCCGCGGCGGCCTTAACCATCACCCCGTCGGGATGCGCGAGAAGGAAAGCCTCGACCTCGGCGACGCCCGCGCAGCGCCGGGTCGCCGGGATCACCGGAACCCCCGCGCGCTCGGCGGCCGCGCGGGCCGCGGTCTTGTCACCGAGGATCTCGAGCGCCTCGGGAGAAGGTCCGACGAACACGAGGTCGGCGGCGGCGCACGCGGAGGCGAATGCCGCGCTTTCGCTGAGAAATCCGTAGCCCGGGTGCACCAGCGCGCCCGGCCCCGCCTTCCTGGCCGCCGCGACGACCGCCGCCACGTCGAGGTAGGCGGCGGCTCCGATGCCAGGCAACGGCACGCTGTCGTCGGCCAAGCGGACGTGCAGCGCGTCCCGTTCCTCGGCGGTGTGCACCGTCGAGGTCCGCCAATCCCGCTCCCGGGCGGTGCGCAGCACACGAACCGCTACTTCTCCCCTGTTCACCACGACGACGTGCATGCCGCTCAGTGTTGTTGACATTGACGTCAACGTCAACCTGCGCCACGATAGCCTGCGTGACCCAGTCCACCTGGTCGGTGCGCGCTGCCCGAGAGCGCTCGCACACCTCCCGCCACCGCGACCTGCTCGACGCCGCGGCCACGGTGTTCGCCGAGCGCGGCTACGACAACACCACCGTCGCCGCGATCACCGCGGCGGCGGGCGTCTCCCGCGCCACGATGTACGTCTACTTCGCCTCGAAAGAGGGGATCTTCCTGGCGCTTGCCGAGCGGGTGCGCGACGAGTTCCTCGCCGCGCAGGAGCCGGGCATCCAGGACGACGATCCGCGAATGATGTTGCGCGCCACCATCGAGTCCTTCGCCACCGCGGTCGCCACGGCGGGACCGCTGCTGCGCCTGATCCACGAGCGCGGTGCGGTGGACCCGAAGGTGGCCGCGCTGGCCGAGGAGATCACCGAACGCCCGATTCGCCGTTTCACCCGGTATCTCCAGCGCCAACTCGACGCCGGGCGCATCACCCCGGTGGTCACACCGCGGGTGATCGCGGAAACCGTCGGCTACACACTCACCGCGGGCGTCCTCGCCCGCCGAACGGCGGATGAACCCGGTCGCGCCGAATATCGCGACGCCATGGGCAAGATCGCGGAAACGCTCTTGGGCCTAGTGGACGAAGACGCTCGAAACGTTCCCGGATCCGTGGGGGGTTAGGTCTTCGGTCGTATCGCGCGACTTGGTCGGCATCACGGCGGACAACGCGTCCGTGCCCGCCACGGTGTGACGCCGGAAGGCGCTCAGGCGCTGCGCGTGCCTTCCAAGGGACGTCCCGCGGTCGGCGCCTTCTGCGCCCGGCTGAACGACAGCACCCCGTCCTCGAGCGCGCCCTTACGCAGCAGCTTGCGGTCGCGGAAGTAGTTGTTGATCACCTGCCACGGACCGTTGGTGCCCTGCCGCGGCATCACCGCGTCGCCGCGCTGGATGTAGCCGGAGGTCAGCGCCCCGCCCATCACCGAATCGGCGCCGCGGTCGCCGTCGGCGGCGACGGCCTCGACCCGGGTGAACCCGTGCTTTTTCATGTGGTTGAGCACGCGGCAGAAGTACTCGGCCGCCAGGTCCGCCTTCAAGGTCCAGGACGCGTTGGTGTAGCCGAGCACCATCATCGCGTTCGGCACGCCGTCGAGCAGGGCGCCCTTGTAGACCACCCGGTCGCGCGTGACCACCGGCTCGCCGTCGATTTCCAGGCTCATGCCGCCCAGCATCTGCACACTCAGGCCGGTGGCGCTGATGACCACGTCGGCGGGCAGTTCCTCGCCGGAGGCCACACGGATGCCGGTCTCGGTGAACGTCTCGATGCGGTCGGTGACGATGGAAGCCTTGCCGCTGCGCAGCACCTTGAACAGGTCACCGTTGGGAACCACGCACAGCCGCTGGTCCCACGGGTTGTAGCTCGGGGTGAAATGGCGCATATCCAGGCCCGGGCCGATCTGCATCCGCACGGCGGCGAGCAGCAGCTTTTTGGCAGTCTCCGGGTTCGTGCGGGAAAGCTGGAAGCTCGCGCGCTGCAACGCGATATTGCGGGCGCGTCCCATCCGGTAGGCGATCTCGGCGGGCACCTTCGCCAGCTTCAGGCCGACCGCGACCGGGTCGTCGGCGGGCAGCGCGGTGATGTACGTCGGAGAGCGCTGCAGCATGGTGACGTGCGCAGCCTTGTCGCTCATGGCCGGGATGAGAGTGATCGCGGTGGCGCCGGAGCCGATCACCACTACCCGCTTGCCGGTGTAGTCCAGGCCCTCGGGCCAGTGCTGGGGGTGCACGATCTGCCCGCCGAAGTTCTCCTCGCCGGGGAACCGGGGACGGTAACCGTTGTCGTAGTCGTAATAGCCGGTGCAGCCGACCAAGAAGTCGCTGGTGTAGACCTCCGTCTCACCGGTCTGTTCGTCGAGCGCCTCGACCGTCCAGGTGGCCGTCTCGCTGGACCAGCGCGCGGTGGTGACTTTGCGACCGAACCGGATGTGCTCGGTGACGCCGTACTCGGCCGCGGTCTCCTCGATGTAGCGGCGGATGTTCGGGCCGTCGGCGAGTACCTTGGTGCCGTTCCACGGACGGAAGCCGTAGCCGAAGGTGTACATGTCGGAATCGGAACGAATGCCGGGGTAGCGGAACAGGTCCCAGGTGCCGCCGATGGCGGTCCTGCGTTCCAGGATCGCGTAACTGCGCCCGGTCTGCTCCTTGGTGAGATGGCAGGCCATGCCGATTCCGGACAGCCCAGCGCCGATGATCAATACGTCGACATGCCGCGTCATTGAGGTACTCGTTTCGTCCGTCCGCCTCGCACACCATGGGGCGCGTGCTGAGGCCAGATTACGTGTTATTCATGGTTACGTCTAGACCGGATAGTGACACGCACGGACATCCGAATAAAAACCGGGCTGGTTGCAAACCGTGACCTGAGCCGGTCGAGCGCCCAGCATGGATCACCGCGGCGCGTCACCAGGCGCACCGCCCGATCCGTCCCGCTACTGGTCTCGCCGCGGTCTCCGGAAGGGAGTTGACTCGAGCATGAGTCTGTCGTTCCACTGGTTCCTGCCCACCTACGGTGATTCCCGCGGACTGGTCGCGGGCGGGCACGGCACCTTCATGTCCGGCGACCGTCCGGCCACCCTGCGGTATCTCAACCAGATCGGCGCCGCGGCGGAGGACAACGGCTTCGAGGCTGTGCTCACTCCCACCGGCGCATGGTGCGAGGACGCCTGGCTGACCACGGCGATGATGGTCGAGACCACCGAGACGTTGAAGTTCCTGGTGGCCTTCCGCCCCGGCCTGGTCAGCCCGACGCTCGCGGCGCAGATGGCGGCCACCTTCCAGCGGCATTCCGGGGGCAGGCTGCTGCTCAACGTGGTGACCGGCGGCGAGCCACACGAGCAGCAGGCCTACGGCGACTTCCTGGACAAGGCCCGGCGCTACGCCCGCACCGGCGAATTCCTGCACGTCGTGCGGGAACTGTGGACCTCCACCGAGCCGGTGACTTTCGAGGGAGAGCACATCCGGGTACATCAGGCATTGCTGGCCAACCGGCCCGACCCGGCGCCGCCGGTGTTCTTCGGCGGCTCCTCCGAACCGGCGGGTCCCATCGCGGCCCGCTACAGCGACACCTACCTGACCTGGGGCGAGCCGCTGTCGGCGGTGAGCGGGAAACTGGAGTGGATCCGCGGCCTCGCGGTGGACCACGGTCGCGTCCTCGACTACGGCCTGCGCATCCACGTGATCAGCCGGGACACCTCCGAGCAGGCGTGGGCCGAGGCCGATCGCCTGCTGGCAGGCATCGACCCCGCCGACATCGAGCGGGTGCAGGCGAGCTTGGCGCGCAGCGAGTCCGAAGGTCAGCGACGGATGTCGGAGCTGCACGGCGGCAGCACCGAGCGGCTGGAGATCGCGCCCAACCTGTGGGCGGGTGTCGGCCTCGTGCGCGGCGGCGCGGGCACCGCGCTGGTCGGCTCGCACGCCGAAGTCGCCGATCGGCTGACCGAATACGCCCGCCTGGGCATCGACCACTTCATCCTGTCCGGCTACCCGCATCTGGAAGAGGCGTACTGGTTCGGCGAAGGGGTGTTGCCGATCCTGGAGCGCAAGGGGCTGTGGCGGCATCCCAACCGCACCACCCGCGTCGCCGCCGCCACGCCCTTCGCGGCGGCCGCCAGTAGCTGAGGGCTCGCGGCCGGTGCATCGCGCATCGGTCGCAACACCCCAGTTATCCGCGTGTCGCCGTGCGCGGCGAGAATGGTCCATCGGTCCGGTCCACCGGGCCGGACCGGCCGACCGTTCTCGTAAGGGAGTCATGACCACCGAATCAGCCCGGCGATGGCGCCGCCGCCTGCCCGACACCGCGACCGAGGCGGGCGCGCCCACGCTGGCGCGCAGACTCGGACGACTCGATCTCACCGCCATGGGCGTGGGCACCATCGTCGGCGCCGGGATCTTCGTCATCACCGGGGTGGCCGCCGCGGAGAAGGCCGGGCCCGCCATCGTGCTGTCGTTCGCCCTGGCCGGAGCGGTGTGCGTACTGGTGGCGCTGTGCTATAGCGAACTCGCGGCGATGGCGCCGGTCTCCGGCAGCGCCTACACCTACACCTACGCGACCCTCGGGGAAGGACCGGCGTTCCTGGTCGGCTGGAACCTGCTGCTCGAGTTCGTCATCGCGGGCGCCGCGGTGGCGATCGGCTGGTCCGGGACCACTGTGTCCGCGCTGGATTCGCTGTTCGGCATCACCGTCCCGCACACTCTCACCGCCGGGCCCGCCGAAGGCGGCGTGGTGAACCTGCCCGCCGTACTGATCGTCGCCGCCGTCGTCGCGGTGCTGGTCGGCGAGGTGAGCTTCACCGCACGGGTCACCAAGGTGCTGGTCGGGGTGACCATCGGCGTGCTCGTGCTGGTGATCGCCGTCGGCGCGCCGCACGCGGCCATGGACAACTGGACACCGTTCGCCCCGTTCGGGATCGGCGGCGTCATCGGCGGCGCCGCGATCGCGTTCTTCGCCTTTCTCGGTTTCGACGTGGTCGCCGCGTCGGCGGAGGAGGCCCGCAACCCGCGCCGCGACATTCCGTTCGCCATCATCGGCACGGTGCTCATCGCCACCGTGCTCTACGCGCTGGTCAGCGCCGTGCTCACCGGTATGGTGCCGTTCGAGACGCTGAACAACAGCGCGCCGATCGCGACGGCGTTCGGCGCGGTGCGCATCGGGTGGATCGGCGACGTCATCGTGATCGCCTCGATCATCGCGCTCACGAAGGGCCTGCTGCTGATCGTGTACGCCCAGGTGCGGTTGATGTTCGCGATGTGCCGCGACCGGCTGCTGCCCTACCGGCTGGCGGCCACCGGGAAACGCTCCACTCCGGTGCGGCTGACTTTGCTGCTGGGCGTGGTCGGCGCCGTCATCGCGGGACTGCTGCCGATCGACATCGTGGTGGAATTGGTCAATATCGGCGCGCTGTCGGCGTTCGCGGTGGTGTGCGTGGGCGTGCTGGTGCTGCGCCGGGCCGAGCCCGAGCGCGAACGCCCGTTCCGCACCCCGCTGGTACCGCTGGTTCCGCTGCTCGCGCTGATCGGTTGCGTGCTGCTCGCGACCACCCTCGAGGCGCTGACCTGGGTGCGATTCGGTGTGTGGGTACTGGTCGGCATCGCGGTCTACCTCGGATACGGGCGCAAGCGCTCCACGCTCGCCGCACCGCAGCCCACGGGAAGGAACTGAACCGTCGCTCGTCGCGCCGCCAGGCCGGGCCTCATCCTGGCGGCAACCGACATCGGCCGACCGCCGGAAGGTATACCGACTCAGCCCGCCACGAAGAACAGACCGGCGCCGTAGGCATCACGGGCGGAGACGAAGAACCCCTCGTCCGTCTCCCGTATCGGCACGCCCGCGTTCGTGACGAGGTCGCGCGCGACCGTCGGATCGCGCACGTCGATGGTCATGGCGGCCAGGTACGACGATGCGGGCGCGGCTTCGCCGGGCAGCACCGCGGCGGCCTGTGACGCGCGCACCAGCTCCAGCCGCCCCGAGCCCATCTCCAGCACGGTCAGCGGTCCTTTGCGCACCGCGGGCACGTCCAAGATGCGGCCGTAGCGTTCGACGACAGCGTCGAACTCACCATCGGCCGCGACGATCAGCACGGCGGCGATGGCGCGGGCGCCGTTCGGGTGCGACAAATAACGCGGCTGGTGCACGTATTCGCGGGTGAGATGCTGGGCGACACCGAGCAGCGCCTCCGGTGTCGCGCTCGGATCCACGTGCACGGCCCGCGCCCGCACCGTGCGGATGCCGTTCTCGGTCTCGACGTCGCGTTCCAGGTCGAGCACGCCGGAGGCGCGCACGCCCGCCGCCGCGAGCTGTCGTCGCGCCGCCTCGGCATCGCCGGTCTCCAGGTTGAGCAGACGGAAGCCTTCGTACTCGTCGGCCATCGCCTTGGTGTGCCACGGGTCCGGCGCGGACTCGTCGACGATGCCGAGCAGTTCGAGGTAGGAGCCACCGAACAGCGCGCAGCGGTTGGCCGTGCATCCGGGTATGGGCGGCTCACCCGGTTGTGCGCTCAGCAGGTGCCGCGAACGGGGACTCAGAGCGAACCCGAGGTCGAGGTAGCGGCGTTCCAGTCCGTCGAGGTCGCGGGTGAGGATTCCGGTGTGGTGGATGGCGTCGATCGGTTTCTGCACGGCGACGATGCTCGTCCCTCCTGCGCCGCGGCGCCCGTCACCACGGTGGATTCGCCGGTTTCCGGCACTGACCTACCCTGACGAGGTGGATTCGGTCATCTTGGACGACGTCGACCGGAGATTGCTGCACGCTCTGCAACTCGACGGCCGTGCGCCGTTCAGCAGGCTCGCACCGGTGCTGGAGGTCTCCGAGCGCACGTTGGCGCGCCGGTACCGGCGGCTGCTCGACACCGGAGGGCTGCGAGTCACCGGTGTAGCCCGCACCGGCCGCGTGGACCATGCCGAGTGGCTGGTGCGCCTGCGGGTACGGCCGGATGCCACCGCCGCGGTCGCCCGCGAGCTGGCCCGCCGCGCCGACACCGCGTGGGTGACGGTCATCGCCGGCGGAGCCGAGCTGACCTGCCTGTTCCGCGTCCCCGGCGACGCTCCCCTGCCCGAGCTGGCCCGCCATCCGGCCGTCGGGTTCATCGACGTCCAGCGAGTGCTGCGGCACGTCATGCAACGCCGCTGGCGGGGACGGATGTCCGCGCTGTCGACCGAGCAGAGCGCGGCCCTGCGCGCGCCCGAGCCGGCTCCACCCGCGAAAGTGACGCCGAGCGAATTGGATCAGCGCCTGCTGCCCGCGCTGGCCGCCGACGGGCGGGCGGCGTATCCGCAACTCTCGCGGGTCGTCGGGTGGTCGGAATCCGCGGTGCGGCGGCGGGTCGAGGAACTGCGCGGCGCCCAGGTGCTCGGATTCGACGTCGAAGTCGATCCGGCGCTGTTCGGGTTCACCGTGCAGAGCCTGCTGTGGCTCACAGTCGCCCCCGCACGGCTCGTCGCCGTCGCGACCGCGCTGGCCGCCGATCCGGAGGCGGCGTTCGTCGGCGCCATCACCGGACCGCACAATCTGCTGGTGTGCGTCGTCTGCCGGGACGCGGACGCCCTGTTCGGCTACGCCACCGAGCGTGTCGGGACGTTGAGCGGCATCGATCGAATGGAGGTCAGTCCGATCAGCGGTTACGCCAAACGCACCGCGCCACCGAGGCGCACCTGACGCAGATTTGCACTCGATGCCGAATGGTTCGGGGCCACAAGCGCTTTCGTGACATCGACTGCACCGGAGGTTCCACGTGAATCACGCCAGCCACAGCCGGCCTCGCCGACGCTGCGGCATCCCACCCGCCGTGCATCGGAGTTGTGAATCACAACAGCCGGACCGGCGGACCCCAGCGCCGGCGATTAGGGTCGAGCAGGTGACCTGGACCGTGGGCTTCGACCTCGACATGACGCTGATCGACTCGCGGCCGGGCGTCGCGCGAGCCATCGACATGCTCGGCGTCGAGTTCGATCTGCCGCTGTGCGGGACGACGTTCGCCGATCGGCTCGGCCCGCCGCTGGCCACCCTGCTCGTCGAAGCGGGCGCGCCCGAGGAACTCGTTCCGGCTCTGGTGACCCGCTACCGAGCGCTGTACCCGACGCTCGTATCGACCATTCCCCCGATGCCGGGCGCGCAGGCGGCCCTGGCGGCCATCGAGGCCCGCAACGGACGGGTGCTGGTGGTCACCGGCAAACACGCCCCGCTGGCGCGGCTGCACATCGTCGAACTCGGTTGGCGGATCGACCATCTCGCGGGCGACCTGTGGTCGGCGGGCAAGGCGGCGACCCTGCGCGAACAGGGCGCGCATCTCTTCGTCGGCGACCACGTCGGCGACATGAACGGCGCACGGGCCGCGGGCGTCCTCGCGGTCGGCGTGAGCACCGGACCGTGCACGGCCGCCGAACTGCGCGCGGCAGGCGCCGACGTGGTGCTCACGGATCTGACCGAGTTCCCCGCCTGGCTCGAGACGGAGTTCGGCGCGGTCACCACCGGCTAGTGCCCCACCTCGCGGCGCGGCGTCGGAACGCGCTGCGCGCGCCCGACAGCGCGTGCGCCGCCTCCGGGGAGTAGCCATCCCACCTCCACGACGGTCGGCTGCGGCATGATCGATATGTGGATCGAATCGAGCTGGCCGCGTTGCTCAGGCAGGCGCGTGACCACGTGTGCCCGGGCGATGTCGGGCTACCTGCGGGCCAGCGCAGACAGGTCCCGGGGTTGCGCCGCGAGGAGGTCGCCCAGCTCGCCGGTGTCAGCGTCGACTACGTGGTGCGCCTGGAACAGGGGCGCGGCCCCCGTCCGTCCAGCTCGGTGCTCGCCGCGCTGGCCCGCGCACTGCGGCTCAACGACGAGGACCGCACCCTGCTGTTCCAGTTCGCGGGCGCGGCGCCGCCGCAGGAGGGCAGCATCGACATGGTGGTGCGGCCGAGCGTACTGCGTCTGCTGGACCGGATGGCCGATCTGCCCGCGCTGGTGCTGTCGGCCAAGGCCGATGTGCTGGCTTGGAATCCGATGGCGGTCGCGCTGCTCGGTGATTTCTCCGCGTGGCCGCCCGCCCGGCGCAACATCATCTGGCAGCGTTTCCTCGGCACCGAGCCCGGACGAGTCGCGATGACGCCCGCGGAAGCCGACAACGCCGCGTCGTTGTCGGTCTCCGCTCTGCGCAGCGCCCGCGCGCGCTACCCCGACGATCCCGGCCTCCTGCGCTTGGTCTCCGAACTCCGTTCGCGCAGCGCACGATTCGAGCAACTGTGGAACGCGCGGCGGTCCGGGAAGTGGCGCAGCGCGACCAAGACGATCGAGCATCCCGACCTCGGAATGCTGCGTCTGGACTGCGATACCTTGCTGGTTCCGGACACCGACCAAGCCGTCGTGGTGTACTCGGCGCCGCCCGGCAGCCGGGAAGCCTCGGCGCTGGAGCTGCTGCGGGTGACCGGAACTCAGCGATTCACGGTGACGAAACCCTCCGGCTAGCTACCTGCTTTGTATCGGCGCAGGTATTCGCCGGTCAGCGAGGCCGGGTGCGCGAGCAGGTCGGCGGGCGGCCCGGTGAAGACGATCTCGCCGCCGTGCTTGCCGCCGTCCGGTCCGAGATCGATCACCCAATCCGAATGGGCCACCACATCGAGGTTGTGCTCGATCACCACGACGGTGTTGCCCCGGTCGACCAGGCGGTCCATCAGTGCGAGCAGTGTGTCCACGTCGGACATGTGCAGCCCCGTGGTCGGCTCGTCGAGCACGTAGACGCTTCCGGTGTTCTGCAACTGGGTCGCCAGCTTGATCCGCTGGCGCTCGCCGCCGGACAGCGTGCTCATCGCCTGGCCCAGGCTGAGATAGTCCAAGCCCACCTCGTTCATGGTGCGCAGCTTGGTGTGCAGCGCCCTCTCGGCGAAGAATCCGAGCGCTTCCTCTGCCGACATCTCCAGCACGTCGGCGATGGATTTGCCGCGCAACATCAGGGCGAGCACGTCATCGGAGAAGCGCCGTCCGTCGCAGGCGTCGCAGTGGGTGGTCACCGGATCCATGTACGCGATCTCGGTGATGATCACGCCACGGCCCTCGCACTGCTTGCACGCACCGGCCGAATTGAAACTGAACAGGCCCGCGGACTCCCCCGTGGCCTTGGCGAACAGTTTGCGGATAGGGTCCATCAGCCCGAGGTAGGTCGCGGGCGTGGATCGGGACGACGCGGCGATGGGCGACTGGTCGACGAAGATCGCCCCGGGGTGCTCGCGCACGAACACGTCCCGGATCAGGCTGCTCTTGCCCGAGCCCGCGACGCCGGTGATGGCGGTCAGGATGCCGGTGGGGATGCCGACGGTCACGTTCTTCAGGTTGTGCACCGTCGCGTTCTCGATGAGCAGTTCGCCCGTGCCGGTCCGGAAGGAGTCCTTCACCCGGAACGGCCGTCGCAGACCGGCGCCGGTCGGGGTGTCGGCCGCCCGGAGATCGGCGAAACTGCCCTGGAAGACCACCTGTCCGCCGTGCACGCCCGCGCGCGGTCCGACGTCGACCACATGGTCGGCGATCTGGATGACATCCGGATCGTGCTCCACTACGATCACGGTGTTTCCCTTGTCCCGCAAGGCCTTCAGCAGGTCGTTCAGCCGACCGACGTCCCGCGGGTGCAGCCCTACGCTCGGTTCGTCGAAAATGTAGGTCAGACCGATCAGCGTGCTGGACAGATGCTTGATCATCTTCAGCCGCTGGCCCTCGCCCCCGGACAAGGTCGAGGTCGGCCGATCCAGGCTCAGATAACCCAACCCGATATCGGCGACGCGCCGCAGCGCGGTGCGGATGGCCCCGGCCAGGCCGACCGCGGCCGGGTCGGTGATCTCGTCGAGGACCTCCATCAGGTCGGTGATCTGCAACCGCGCCCAGTCCGCGATATTGCGCCCGTCGATCTTCGTGGCCAGCGCCGCCTCGTTCAATCGGGCGCCCGCGCAGGTGCCGCACACACCTTCGGTGAGGAATTGCCGCATCTGCTCCCGGGTCTTCTCGCTCAACGTGGAGGTGTCGCGTTGCAGCCGGGTGCGCGTGAATTTGGTGGCGATGCCTTCGTAGTTCGCCTTCCACGTGCCTTTGCTGAAGGTCAGCTCGACCTTGCCGCCGGTGCCGTAGAGCAGGTCGTGGAACTCTTCGTCGGTGTAGTCGGCCAGCTTCTTGTCCGGGTCGAAGCGGCCGGAGGTGCCGTACATCTGCCACTCTCCGCCGCCCACGCCGTATCCGGGCAGGAGAATCGCCCCTTCGTTCAGCGACTTGGTCCGGTCGACCAGCCGGTTGGGGTCGGGCCGGACGGTGACGCCGAGACCGTCGCAGTCCGGGCACATGCCCTGCGGGACGTTGAAGGAGTAGTTGTAGACGAACCCCGCCGAGGGCGAACCGAATCGGGCGAACATGGCCCGCACCATCGAGAAGATGTCGGTCATCGTGCCGACCGTGGAGCGCGGACCGCCGCCGACCGGCTGCTGATCGATGATGACCGGTGCGGTGAGGTTCTCGATGGCCTCGGCGTGCGGGCGTTCGTAGCGGGGCAGGAAGTTGAGGATGAAGGCCGGGAAGGTCGCGTAGAGCTGGCGCTGCGATTCGACCGCGATGGTGTCGAAGACGATCGACGACTTGCCCGAACCGGAGACACCGGTGAAGACGGTGATCTTGTTCTTCGGGATCTCCAGCGACACGTCGCGCAGGTTGTGCTCGTTGGCTCCGAGCACTCGGATGGCATCGAGCGATGCGGGGGAAGGCATACCGCACACCTTGCCATCCGAGACCGACAAAATGCTCCAGCAAATGTGATGTAAATCACATAAATGTGTACTCCGAGACGACCGCGATCGCGTGCGGGCTTGAGCCGTCCCTACAGTGGCTGAAGTGCGCGACGATCCCTATTGGAATCACAACACCCGCTACCACCCTTGGCTGCTGAAGCAGGTGCCGCGCTCGGCCCGCACAGCGCTCGACATCGGCTGCGGTGACGGACTATTGGCGGGCAAGCTGGCCCGCCACGGGCTGGCGGTCACCGGCATCGACATCGACGCGGACATCCTCACCCGCGGCCCCGCGATGGCGGGCATATCCCTCGCACGGGCCGACTTCCTCGAATACACAGGCTCTTTCGATGTCGTGACCACGGTGGCGACCCTGCACCACGTTCCGCTGCGGGAGGGCATCACCGCACTGCGCCGCCTGGTCGCGCCGGGCGGTGTCCTCGCCGTCGTCGGGCTCTGGAACATGACTCCGCGCAAGGACTTCCACTACTTCCCCGTGGCGCCACTCGTCTGGGCGACGGACGCCCTGCACCGGCGCGGCGGCCCGAATGCGCAAATGCGCGATCCCGTGGACGATTACGCCGACATACGTTCGGCCGCAAGAGAACTCCTCCCCGGGGCGCGGATGCGGCGACGGCTCATGTGGCGCTACACGCTGCTGTGGCACAAGCCCGCGTGAGCATCCTGCCCGAGGCGGATCGCGCGGCTAGAGTCGTGGCATGCCGTCGCCTCGGGAGCACAGACCGCGAATGGCCACCCGCACGCTGCCCGACGACCTCGTCGCCCGGCCGCTGGGGAGTGGTGTAGCGGAGCAACGAACGCTTCCCCTGCCCGCTCCACCGCTACTACCGGGCGGGGAGGTGGACGCGCACGCCGGCGTAGCGTGAGATCCCCGGCGAGGCTGGGCGGCGTCGTCTTCGACGCCGCGGCGGTCGTAGCGTTCGCCAATCGCGCCAACTATGCCCAAGCGGTCGTCTGGGCGACGGTCGACGCGGGCAACACCATCGTCGTACCGAGCACCGTCCTCGCCGCGGCGCGCACGCATATCCCCGCCGACCGGCTCGACATCCTGGCTGTGCTGGTCGGCCTGCCGCACACTGTGGTTCCGTCGTTCGACCACACCATCACCCCGCCGCCGGCGATCCGGCACGGTGCGGGACCGACCGCCGACGCCCTGTTCGCCGCGGGCCACGTCACCCGGGAGGCGGTGGCCCGCGCGTGGCCCTGCCTGACCAGCCGACCGAGAGAACTCCGGCAGATCGATCCGCGCGTCATCATCGACCCGCTGCCGTGAATTCGGGCCTGGGGATCAGCGCAGCAACTCGATGACCGGGGCGAACTTCTCCATGCTGTCCTCGAGGACCGTGATGTAACTGATGCCGTAACGCTCGCGCCGATCGCGCAGCCGGTCGGCCATCTCCTCGGGCGTACCCATGAGCAGGATCGGGTGATCTTCCGGGGAGTCGGCGACGTCCGGCGGCAGCGCCGGGCCGAAGACCTCCAGGACGCTCGCGCGTTCGGCCGGCGGGACCACCCGCTGCACGAGGATGTTGAACTCGACCTTGTCCAGCCGTGGACCGAGCAGCTCCCGGACGTAGGCGACGCGCTCCTCGGTTTCGGCGAGCCCGGCCATCTGCAGCGGCCCACCGTTGCGCGAGGCCGCGGCGCCGGTGAAGGCGATGATGTCGGCGTGCCGCGCGGCGACAGCGAGCAACCGGTCACCCCAGCCACCGATGAGCACGGGCGGACCCGTCGGCTGCGCGGGTTGCGGCTGATATTCCGGCTCGGCGAACAGCCGGCGCAGCGTGATAACCGTCTGTTCCAAGTGCTCGACGCGCTTGCTCCCGCTTTGGAACGGGATGCCCGCCGCCTCGAATTCCGCCTGGACATAGCCCGCGCCGAGCCCTAGTTCGATCCGCCCGTCGGTGAATTGATCGGCGCCTGCCACGTCGCGGGCAAGCAGCACCGGGTTGTAGAACCCGGTGTTGAGCACGAAGGTGTTCAGCCGCACCCGCTCGGTCGCCTCGGCGGCCAGGATCATCGCGGGGAACGGCGCGGGCAAGCCGAGATGGTCGGCGACGCCGACCACGTCGAAACCGAGTTCCTCTGCCCGACGGCACTTTCCGATCCAGTTCGACCGGTTCTCGGGCACCACCATGTTGACACCGAACCGAAAGGGGAGCTGCGCAGTCACGGGTCCTGTCTAGCGAACCGGGCCGCGGCCGTGCACGTCGGGGCCGGTTCAGCACTGGCTGAGCGTGCCCGCCGCGACCGCGATGCCCAGCAGCGCCACGAGGGCGGCGGCAACCGGCGCCGGGCGGTGCAGTGCCCGGCGGACCGGTCCGGACGCCGTCCGCCCGGCGAAGTCTCCACCCGGGGACCTACGTGCGAACCAGCGCCGCACCACGGCAGTCGTGGTGATGATCAGTGTCGCGATCAGCATGACGACAACCCTCAGACGCTCGCGGCGCGCGGTGCGGCAGCCCGGGGTGCGGACTTGCGCCGGGGCGGTGTGACAATTCCGTGCCGCAGCAGGCTTTCGGCGGTGTCCACCAGCGTCTCCCGCACCGGCCGCATGGTCCAGCCCAGCTCGCGCCGGGCCTTCTCGGCGCTGAGCGATTCGGTGCGTCCCAGCGTCGGCAGCGTCAGCCGGACGCCCTTGTCGAAGAGGGCGACCGAACGCACCACCCAGTTCGGCAGCTGCCTGGTCGGCACCCGGAACCCGCGCGGCCCGTATTCCTCGGCGAGGATGCGCGCCATCTCCGCCATCCACAGATGCTCACCTGCGCAGATGTAGCGGTTGCCCGCGGCCTCGGGCGTCTCCAGCGCGAGCCGGTGCGCGACGGCGAGATCGCGCACGTCCACCGGCGCCCAGCCGACCTGGGGCGCGCCGGGGACGTCCCGGTCGAGCAACCTGCGCACGGGCTCGTGCGAGGTGCTCGTGTCCGTCGACAGCAGCGGTCCGAGCACCATGCCGGGATTGACGACGACCAGTTCGAATCGCTCGCGGGCCGGGAGCTTCGCGACGAAATCCCAGGCCGCCCGCTCGGCCAGCGTCTTGCTCTTCTGATAGGCCGGGCTGCGCTCGACCACCGTCCAATCGGCCTCGGTGCGCAGCGCGTCCTCGGTGTGCCCGTAAGCGATCGCGGCGATCGAGGAGGTCAGCACCACCCGGCGAACCGTGCCTGCGGCGGCGCAGGCGCGCAGCACGCGCAGGGTTCCTTCGACCGCGGTGTCGACGAGTTCGCGCTCGTCGTCCGGCGGCGTGGTGGGAAACGGCGACGCGACGTGCAGGACGCCCGCGCTGCCCGCGACGGCGGACGCCCAGCCGTCCTCGCCGTTCAAATCGGCTTGCGCGAACTCCAGCTCGCCCCCGGTTCGCCGGGCCAGCTCGACCAGGTGTGCCCGTTTACCGGTGGCGGCGAGATCGCGAACCGTCGCGCGCACGGCGTAGCCGTGCTCCAGAAGTTCGGCGATAACGTGACCGGCGACGAATCCCGTTGCGCCGGTGACCGATACCTGTGTGCCCATTTCTTCACCCGTCTCGTGGAGTGGCTACCCGGCACTCATCTGAGCGCCGCTCAGATAATCTAAGCACCGCACAGTTAGGTTGTCCAGGCCGCGTCGCATACGCTCGGACGGTGACGCGGACCAGTTACCATCACGGCGCCCTGCGCGACGCGCTGCTGGCCGCCTGCCTGCGTTTGATCGAGACCGAGGGGCTCGCGGCGGTCAGCCTGCGCCGGGTGGCGCGCGAGGCAGGCGTGAGCACCGCCGCGCCGTACCACCACTTCCCCGACCGCGCCGCCCTGCTCGCGACGCTGTCCACGCAGGGTTTCCAGCTGCTCGGCGCGCGACTGTCGGCCGCCCGCGCCGAGGCTCCGACGCCCATGGCCGCCCTGACCGCACTGGCGAACGCCTACGTGCGGTTCTCCCGCGAGCAACCGGCCTACTTCCGCTTGATGTTCCGGCCCGAGCTCTCCCAGCCCGACAAGCACCCCGACACCATGGCGGCGGGCGACGCGGCTTTCGGAGTCCTGGCCGACGCGATCGCCGAATGTGTTCGCGCCGGGGAGCTGCCCGCCGACAAGGCCGACACACTGGCGGTCACGTTCTGGGGACTCGGCCACGGGCTGGCCTCACTGTGGCTGGATGGACAGCTGGAGAAACGGGCGGGACAGTTCGGCACCACCGGCACGGCACTGGTGGACGACGTCATGCGGACCTTCGCGACATTGATCGAGCCGAGCGGGCCGTCGCTGACCTAGATGTACTGCCCAGGGAGGTTGGTCAACCGGCTGATGGGTGTCTGGCGGCCGATGGCGGTGTGTTGCCGGTGGTGATTATAGGTGTGCAACCAGGCTGGTAGGGCGGCTCGTCGGGCTTGTTCTGACCG
>NZ_VUOT01000042.1:0-49105 GCF_009829295.1 Nocardia sp. CY15 | reverse complement strand
ACACCAGACCGACGGCCATTCACCCGCAACAATATTCACTCACCCCGGCACCACCAAACCCAGCACAGCCAACTCCGCCGACAACTCACAAGCGGCCACGGCTGACGACAGTTTCCGGACGCTCACTAAGAGAACCGAATGGTCTACTCCGGCTCGCCGCTAGGCTGGATCGCCTGTACTGAGGGGAAGAGAGAGGCTCATGGCTGCGGATGCGCGACGGCGCTTGATCGAGAGCGCGATCGAGCTGATCCGACGTCGAGGGGTGGCAGGCACCGGGGTGGCCGATCTGCTCGAGCACAGCGGCACCGCACGGCAATCGATCTACAAGCACTTTTCCGGCGGAAAGACCGAGTTGATCGAGGAGTCCGTGCGGACCGCGGGGGCCTGGATCGAGCAGATGATCGAACAGATGGCCGAGACCCTCTCGCCGCAGGAAATGCTGCAGGCTTTCGTCGAGTACTGGAAATGGGTGCTGGTGACCAGCGACTACCAGTCCGGATGCCCGATCGCCGCCGCGGCATACGGCGGAAGCGAAGCACCTGGCGTCCGGGAGTTGGCCAGCCAGGCATTCCGGCACTGGGAGCACCACCTGGCCGAGAAAGCCATCGCACAGGGCATACCCGCCCGTACCGCCCAAGGCCTGGCGACCACGACAATCGCGGCGATCGAGGGCGCAGTCATGATGTCGATCGCAGACCACAGCATCGCACCCCTCAACCGCACCTACGACCAGCTCCGCCACCTGCTCCAGAACCATCTCGAAGCGCCGTGATCACGCCACCATCAAGCGCCTGCGACAAACGTCGGCAAACGGAAAAACGGAACTGGCGCAGCACAGTTTCACCCGAGACGATGACCATGCCCGCGCTGACCCACAAGACCCGTCCGCCCCAAGACCTCACGCACATAACAACGGCACTCCGGCGACGGGAGCCGGTTCTCGAGCACAGCCCGGTCAGCACCTCACCGCCGTCCAGCCCGAACGGTGTTCCTCCTTCCGCCGAGATCCGTCATCGCGATTCGACCGCGAACCAACCCACCAGTCGGACGGAAACCGGCAGCTCCCGGCCCTGCTCTGCGGCGACTTCGACTACGAGCGATCCATGGCACGTATGAACCACCCACTCACCGGCGTGGACACGGTCTTTATCGCCAGCGACCCGGCTTACGGGTTCGTGTCCAGCTCGTTGGTCAAGGAGGTCGCCGCGGCAGATGGCGACCTCACCGGCCTGCTGCCAGCGCCGGTGCGTAGTCGACTGCTGAAGCGGCTGTAGGTTCAGCCGATCGCTACGGAGACCCCCTCCTACCCTTGTCAGTCAGCAGAATCGGAGGTCCAGTCATCAGTGAACGATTGATTGCGGTGTGACACCAATATTACGAATGAACGTGCTTTCGCCTGGCGATGTCGTTCTAGCACTCTCACACGGGGAACGGTTGGAGAGCTGGCGGGACAGCGAGCTCGGCTTTCTGGGCGATGACAACTACGGAGGCTACTGATCCGCGGCACCGAATCGCGAACTCGGAGCTTGTCGGTCGGAGCCAGGACCGCACGCAAGACCGGCAACGACTGCCCGCGCTCGAAGTTGGTCGTGATGTGCGCGGAGTGCGCGATGCGGCTATAAAATCAGCATGCTGTCGCCGAACATGTCGAACTCATATCCGCCGTTCTCCAAGATCTCGGAGCAGGAGCGCATAACAAGATCTTTGCCGGCGAAAGCGGCAGTTAATACGATATGGCTGGACCGTGGCCGGTGGAGGTTCGTCAGAAGTGCGTCCACGACCTTGAACTGGAATCCGGGATAAATATAGAGATCGGTCCACGCCGCCTGAGGCCGAATAGCGGCCTTGGGCTCGTTGCGGACTGCCAGTGACTCGAGAGTTCGCATGACCGTCGTGCCAACAGCGACGATGCGTCGCTTCTCGGCTAGGGCTCGATTGATTTTCGCGGCGGACTCATCCCCGACCTCGAAGAATTCGGATCTCACGTTGTGGTCCTCGACCTCCTCCGTGCCGATATGACGAACTGCGAGGATTTCAGTGGCCCCTACATGCAGGGTAATGTATGCAAGCTCGACCCCCTTGTCGGCGATGCGATTCAGCAACTCTTCAGAGAAATGAAGGCCCGCCGACGGAATCTCCAGCGAACCAGGTTTCTCGGCGTAAACCGAGCGATAAGCCTCTGGCGTCGTCCGCCAGTATGTCGGGTCCAAGTGAATTGTCTCGTCGATGCGCCGCCCGTATCGATCAAGTGCCTGCGTCAATCGCTCGGCGGACTCGAACTTCACTCTCCAGAGCTGGCCGGGCTGTGATTCGAGTAAGGCACATGTAAGCAGGCTGTCGTCGATTGATGTCAGGGTCATCCCCGGCTCCAATCGTTGCCCGGCCTCCATTTTGACAATGGTCGCGCCGTCAGGCTCATGACCGTAAACGATCACGTCCACAGTTTCGTTACAATACCGAAAAGATAGCGTATTGGACATCATATAGCTATCATTCAATACCAGTAGATCACCCGGCCGAAGATAGTTGTAAATAGTCGAAAATACCGTGTGCTCGATCGTCGCCGTAGAACGTTCGAGCACGACCATCCTTCCGTCCTCACGACGTTTGCCGCGCAACTCGACAGTATCGGATGGCATAACCCTTTCCCCCGGATCGAAATCAAATTCTGAAGTCTTCATGATTCGTCATCCTCCTAGTGTGCCGTGATTCCGCTTTGCTTACCAAGGGGTTCGTGATTTGGTCGAGTCAGGCGGTGATGCAGGCCAGGTGTGGGTCATCGGAAAAATCGCGGACGAGATCGAAACCCGCGTCCCTGGAGCGAGACTCAGTACTAGGCATGGTTGTCGACGAGTTTCCGGAAGCTGGCATAGGGAAGAGCCCCTTCGGCCATGATCTCGCCGACGATGTAGCTCCACACGAACGGCACGGCCGTGGCGTTCCATCGGGTGATGCAGTCGCGGATCTGCGTGATCAGCACCTCCACCGGGCTGAAGAATGCCGCAGCGAAGCGACTGCATCCTTGCCCGTAATCAATTGTAGCCCTTCGTGTTTGGTTTCCAATGAGGATCGGCCGAAAATGCGCCGACATGCGCCGACATGCTCGAAGAGCTCAGACGTCGTACGCCACAGAGGATTCGCCACGACAGCATGGCCAGCGTCGACGTAGCTTCCGACGGTCCGCCGCGTCCTCGTAGTCTGAGCAGCGATAACGCGGAACATTCGGCAGCGAAACATATTTCGAGCTCCGCTGCGGCACTGCTGGTCGGCAGAGGCGGCGTTTCCGTGTCTGACTCGAACTACAGCCTCGAAAGCCGGGCTGTCGTCTCACTCGTCAATCGGGTCGTCAGCACAAGCGACTCCGAGGGCAGGACAGATTCCGGACTGGAATCTTACGACCGTCAGCGTGGTGGTCCGACAACGGGTGGCAGCTGTTCGGCCCACGGCGGCAAGATACTCGTCACCGGCGATGATCAGCGACCACAGCCAGCCGACCGGCGCGGTAGCAGCAAGGCCGGAATCAACGCGAGCGCGATCACGACCGGAGCGATCAGATAGGTGTGCTGGAACGCCTCGGCCAGGGCGGGAGCGATCTCGGTGCGCTGCGCCGGAGCCATGCCGTGCAGCGCTTGCAGGCCGCCGGTCACCGGGAGCAGCGCGCCCAGGATGACCGAGGACACCGCGGTGCCGACCGCCAGGGCGGTGGTGCTGATCATGTTCAGCACCGTCGATCCCGCCGGCTGATCCGCCCGGCTCAGCGACCGGGTCGCGGTGGTCATTACCGGCATCATGGTGCCGCCGCCACCGGCGCCCATGAGCAGCATGCTCGCGCCGAGCGCCCAGTACGGCGCGTCCGCGTCCAGCTGGACGATGAACAGCACGAAACCGGTGAGGGTTACCGTGATCGATACCGGTAGGTAGCGGCCGGGCGGAATCCGATCGATCAACCGGCCCGCTACCTGCATGGTCAGACCGGAGGCCAGCGCGAGCGGGATACCCAGGGCGCCTGCCACCAGCGCTGATTCGCCACGAGCCACCTGAAAATACAGGGGCAGCAACAGCATCGAACCGAAGTAGCCGCTCGCGAACAGGGCCAGCAGCAGCGCGGAGGTGCCGCTGATCCGGTTGCCCAGCACCCGCAGATTCAGCAGCGGCTGCGCGGTGGTCAGCGATCGGTGCACGAAGGCGGCGATGAGCCCGACCCCGGCCAGCAGCGGGATCAGCACGGCGGGTGTGGCGAATCCGGCCTGCTCACCCGCCGCGGTCACCCCGTAGATCAGCAGGGCCAGGCCGGGCGACATCAACAGGAGTCCGGGCAGGTCGAGCGCGTGCCGCGGTTCCGGCGGATCGTCGGGCACGATCCGGGCGGCCAGGACCAGCACCAGCGCACCCATCGGCAGATTGATGAAGAACATCCACCGCCACGACACCTCGTCGATCAGGTAGCCGCCGATCACGGGCCCGAGCAGCGGGCCGACCAGAATGGCCAGACCCAGGGTGCTCATCAGCCGTCCGAGCCGATCCGGCCCGGCCGCGCGCAGCAGGATCGTCATCGCGACCGGCATGAGCAGCCCGCCGCTGGCGCCCTGCACGACCCGGAAAGCGAGGAGCGACTCGATGTTCCAGGCGAGCCCAGCCAGCATCGAGCCGGCCGCGAAGGCGGCGATCGCGGTCAGGTACAGCCGTTTGGCGCCGAACCGGCCGACCAGCCACGCCGAGGTCGGCACCACGGCGCCGAGCGCGAGCGAATAGCCGGTCGCCACCCACTGGATGGTGTTCAGGCCCGCGTCGAACTGCGCGGACAGCGCGTTGATCGAGACATTGACGATGGTCTGGTCCAGTGTGGCCATGATCGTACCGAGCACCAGCACCAGGACGATCGTCATCGGGTTGCGGGCGGCGACCGGCGACGCGGGAGCCGTTGCGGTAGTGGCCACGGCCCTCACGCCCCGTACGGGTTGGCGGCACGGGCGGCGCGCAATGCCTCACCCCACCAGGTCAATTGCTTCAGCAGGGCCTTGGTGGCGGTGGCCGCGTCGGTCGGTTCGGCCAGCTCACCCGCGTCGTCGAATCGGCGCCACGGGTTCGTGAAGCTGACGGTGTCGCGGAGAGTGACCGCGTGCAGTTCGGCGAAGACCGGCCGCAGGTGTTCCACCGCGCGCAGACCACCGGAGATGCCGCCGTAGGAGACGAAACCCACCGGCTTGGCCTGCCATTCGACGTGATGTTCGTCGATCAGATTCTTCAGTGCCCCCGGGTAGCTGTGGTTGTACTCGGGCGTCACCACCGCGAACGCGTCCGCGCGGGAGAGCTTTTCAGCGGTCTCCGCCCGTGACGGGTGATCGGTGACCGCACCGAAGGCGTGCGGCAGCGCGACCTGTCGGGTATCGACGATCTCGACCTCGAGGGTGTCGTGGCGCCGGAGCTGACCGACGAACCAGTCCGCGATGGTCGTGCCGAACCGGCCTTCCCGGGTGCTGCCGACGACGACCGCGACCCGCAGCGGAGCCGGGACCCGACCGTGCGGCCCTCCGGTATCGACGTGCCAGTTGCTCATGAGGCCCCTCCTTTGGACGATCGCACCAGCGTCGGCGCTCTTCACAGCCTCCAACCTCAACCAATCTTCGGGTCAACCCTCCTGTGATCGAGGCCACATCACCCAGAGCTCAACCAGCTGGTGATCGCCCATGTGCTGCCCGAGGCACGAAATCCGCATTGCCGGACCTCCACCTGAATCCCTCCGCAGATACCGACCTGCGCGTCCCGGCCTAGAACTTCGTTGCTTCGTGCCATTGCTACCCGGAGGGCCGGCCGTGAGAAGCCTGAGATCCGGTCACCCTAGCCGATGCGGCTGATGCCCGACCATAGGTCGCAGTGGTGTTGGTGGGCGAAGGAGTCTGCGACAGTGATGTTGTCGCTGCCGAGTTCGAGGGTTGTGTCCGAAGTCGACGGCCATGGGGTGAAGGCTTGCGTTTCGGGGTTGCCGGTGTGGGCGAATTGTGCCCAGCTTTGCTGCATTTGCCGGGAGAGGCGGTCCGCTGCGGGCGGTAGCGGGATGGGCACACCCAACAGTCCTGAGAAGACGTAAGGCACTTCGGCACCGTGAAAGGCCCCGGGCAGGAGCGGGTTTCGCCCCACGAGCGCATCGTTGAACTGGTATTGCCATACTCGAGCACCGCCGCGACGGGCTGCTTGCGTGGTGAACAGCGCTGGACAAGCGAAGAAACCATCGGTGATCACGTGCTGCTTGGCCTCGGCCGCGGTCGCGAAGGCCGATACGGGGTATCGCTGCAGAACGCGATCGGCGTTGCCGGTGAAGAGTTCCTGAGCCCAGCTCACGTAGTCGGCTGAATCCGGCACTGTAGCGCGAGCGTAGTCGAGCAGGGCGAGGAAGGTCGCACCTTCGTCGGCGTTGCTGCCGACGACAAGCGGAATGTCGCGCACGGCCCCATCGGCCAGGGCGTTCTCCGGCGGGGTGGTGACGACGACGTCGTCGCGCACCGGGGTCCATGTGACAGCCATCGTGTGCAGAGTTGTCGTGGGAGAATCCAACATCCGGTCGGCCGGCAATGCCCGCAGGCACGTCAGGCGAGTTGCGGCCTCGGCGCAGCCGAGACTGGCGGCGTACTCGGCTGATCGTTGATAGGCCTGTTCTTTCGAAGCGGGCGCGAGGGGACTGCGTGCGCAGGAACCGCTTTGGATGATGGCTTTGGCATAGAGACCGCGGGCGGTCGGTGACGCCAGTTGCGTGCAGACGCTCATGCCTCCGGCGGATTCGCCGAACAGGGTGATGTTGTCCGAGTCCCCACCGAAGGCAGCGGCGTTGTCGCGGATCCATCGCAATGCCGCTTGCTGATCCAGGGTGCCGTAAGTTCCGGTGACACCACCCTCGCCCGCGGCGAGTTCGGGTAAGGCCAGGAAACCGAACGGACCGAGTCGGTAATTGGGGATCGCGACGATGACCTGGCCATCCCGGACGAGCCGGGCGGGTGAGTCGTACTGGGCATTGGACCCCAGGACGAATCCACCGCCGTAGAACCACACCATGATCGGAAGTTCGCTCGCGGCGGGATGTTCCGGGACATAGACATCGATGGTGAGGCAGTCCTCGCTCGCGGGTTGCACCGCCGGAATCCACGGCAACGGAGATGATTGCGGGCATTGCGGACCATGCGCAGTGGCCGCGAGCACACCCGTCCATGGCGGGGCCGGCTTCGGCGGCGCGAAACGGTTGACGCCCGCGGTGGAGGCCCCGAACGGGACTCCGAGATACTCGATCATCCCGTCGACGCGCGCGCCTCGGATCACTCCACCGGAAACACTCGTAGCCGGCCCTTCGTCGGCGCCGGCCAGACCGGCGGCGGAGCAGCTGACGACACCGAAGATCGAGACCACGACCGCGACCAACCACCGTAATGGGCTCACACGCTGGGATCTCCCGACGCTGAACGGCATGAGAACACTCCTGCACACCTGAGGTCAACGTCTGACACATCGCCGAGGCACCGACCTGAGGTCATCTACTTTTGTGACAAAAGCAAGTTACTAGGCGGACGTCGAGCGTGGGGAGGAATCGGACGAATCGGATCGCGGACGGCTATTCGGCGTCGGGACCACTCGTCAAAATGGCCAGCAATCGCTGCAACGCGGGCAGTGCGGACGCGATCGCAGCTCGGTCGGAGGCCGGGAGCCCGTCGAGAGCTTCCCGTAGCATCGCGGCGCTGGCTCGGTCATACCGGCCGAGCAACTGCCGTGCCCGAGCGGAGGCCATCAGTATCGCGCCACGCCGGTCCGAAGACAGCGGCTTGCGATCGAGCAGCCCCGCTTCAGCCATCGCCTTGACAAGGTTGCTGATCGTAGAGGGCGCCATCCGGAGTTCGCTCGCGGCGCGGGTGGGTGTCAGGCCGTCGGTGGCCACCAGCAACCGCAGTAATTCGATTTGAGGTTCCGGCAGGTCCGGCAAACCTTCGGCGGCCCGCGTGCGATGCAGCACCGCACGCCGCAACGGCCCGAGCAGGGCGCTGAGCTGAGCCTCGAAATCGGGCTCCGGCATCGATCGAGCCCGCACGGCGATGGCGTCCATGAACTCATTGTGCACTTGCATCAGACAAGCACCCGCCGGTTCGCTGCTTGGGACAAGTTGCCGATCTGTTCGGCTCGTCGCCGGCACACGGAACGGCCCGGCCGAGTTCAGCGAGCTCGGCCGGGTCCAGTTCGTGTTCTACCTGATGTAGGGCCCGTGACGTGTCCGCGTCGCCGGTGTGCGGCGCCGGCTAGTGCGTCGGCGCGGCCGGGGCGGAAGGCACGGTTCGGCCGTCGCCGAACACCTCGTCGACCAGGCGTTGCGTCGCCTGCTGGAACGGCACCGCCAGTGAGAGCGCGGCATCGTCCACGTAGTTCAGCGCGGCGGTCAGCGTCTTGCTGCCGTCGGGGGTGCTGAACATCATCGCCGCGTGGCCCGCGGCGCCGCCGTTGTGGGTGATAACGGTGCCGCCCAGACCGGTCTTCTGTACGAAGACCCCCAGGCCGTAACCCATGTTCGGGATGGGCGTCGGGTGCGGGGTGCACATCCGGTCGAGCAGCTCCGCAGGCAGGAGCTCGCCGCTCATCAGTGCGGAGATGAACGTGTGCAGGTCACGGGTGGTCGAGATCATGTCACCGCCGCTGGAGATCCAGGAGGGGTTGTGGCGGGTGACATTGGGGATGATCCTTCAGCTGGGCCTTTGCCGCATGCAGACTCGGCGTGCCGAGGCTGGGCTTCCACGTCCGGACTGGGCCCTTCCGCCCGTGGGTCTTGCACGCGGACCGCGCAGTTCGGCGGCGAGCGAGACCGGCGTGTGCCCTACGCCCGCTGAGGGGCGAAGCGGAGCGGGAAGTGCGGGCGTTCCATGCGCTCACTGGGCAGACACAAGTCGGGCTCGGGGGCATCCATACAGAACTGGCTTGCATGTACGTATATGTCTACTTATAGTGGGGATACGACATGTACGTACACATATACATATATCCGAGTCGTGACAACGAGGACTTGCTTGACAGCTACTAAGTGTTACTATCTACTAGTACTCAGCAACACTGAGTAGCTGAAGGGAGTGTTCATGGGCAAGCAAGAGACGGAGATGCTCAAGGGAACGCTGGAAGGCATCGTGCTGGCGATCCTTTTCGGCCGCCCCGCGTACGGCTACGAGATCACGGCATGGCTGCGGGAGCAGGGCTTCTCCGATATCGCCGAGGGCACCATCTATGCCCTGCTGGTCAGGATCGAAAAGCGCGGCTTGGTGGATGTGGAGAAGGTTCCCTCGGAGAAGGGGCCCCCGCGCAAGGTGTATTCGCTCAACACGGCCGGACAGGAATATCTCGCCGAGTTCTGGAGGACCTGGAGCTTCCTCGCTGAACGGCTCGAACAGCTCCGCGAAAAAGGAGGCAGATAGTCATGGATATCTCGGATCTCACCTCGAAGGTGGTCGGCGACCTCGGCGACAAGCGGCGGTGGCGGCAATACAAGTCGCGCGCTAAGCAGCTTCCCCCGAGTTATCGCACTGCGGTCGAGGCTTTCGAGCGATACCTGATGTACGGCGGAGCGGGGGGCGGCGGAGTCTCGATGTTCGAAGACCTCGTCGATCTGTTCGAGCAGAGCGCGGCCGATCGAACCCCGATACGCGAGATCGTCGGAGAAGACCCCGTCGAGTTCATCGAGATTTTCGCGCGCAACTACCACGAGGACTCCTGGCTCAACCGGGAACGAGCACGGCTGAACAGCGCCATCGAGCGCGCCGCCGGAGAAGGAAAGTAGGACCCGTCCGATGACGACACAGCAAGCTCCGGCGATCCATGTGCAGGGTCTGGAGAAGTCCTACGACAAGCTGGAGGTGCTGCGCGGCGTCGACTTCGATGTCGAGCGGGGCAGCATCTTCGCCCTGCTCGGCTCGAACGGAGCCGGCAAGACCACCGTCGTGAAAATACTGTCCACGCTGCTCAAAGCCGACGCGGGCACAGCCAGGGTCAACGGCTTCGACGTCGCGGGCCAAGCGGGCAACGTACGGGAATCCATCAGCCTCACCGGGCAATTCGCGGCGGTCGACGAAATACTCAGCGGCCGGGAAAATCTCGTGCTCATCGCCAAGCTGCGGCACCTGAAAGACGCGGACACGATCGCCGATGACCTGCTCGAGCGTTTCTCGCTGACCGACGCGGCCACCCGGAAGGTCTCGACGTACTCCGGTGGCATGCGCCGCCGCCTCGACATCGCCATGAGCCTCATCGGGAACCCGCCGGTCATCTTCCTCGACGAGCCGACCACCGGACTCGACCCCCAGGCCCGCATCGAGGTGTGGCAGGCGGTCAAGGAACTCGCCGAGCACGGCACCACGGTGCTGCTCACAACCCAATATCTGGACGAGGCAGAACAACTCGCCGACCGGATCGCGATCCTGCACAAGGGCCGGATCATCGTCAACGGGACTCTCGCCGAGCTCAAACAACTCCTCCCGCCCGCCGAAATCGAATACGTCGAGAAGCAGCCGAGCCTCGAAGACGTCTTCTTCGCCATCGTCGGTGACGAAGGCAGCGACAGCGCCCCCGGCGACGACCGCAGCGCGGCACGGACCTAGTAAGGAAAACGATGACCACGCATTTCTTCACCGACACCGCCCTGCTGTTGGGCCGGTCCCTGCGCCACATCGCGCGCAGCGCCGACACCATCATCACGACCACGATCATGCCGATCGCGTTCATGCTGTTGTTCGTCTACGTCTTCGGTGGCGCGATCGACTCGGGATCGGATTCCTATGTGCAGTATCTGCTGCCCGGAATTCTGCTCATCACCGTCGCTTCGGGCATCGCCTACACCGCGTTCCGACTCTTCCTGGACATGAAAAGCGGCATCTTCGAACGATTCCAATCCATGCCCATCGCACGTTCGTCGGTTCTCTGGGCGCACGTGCTGACCTCGCTGGTCGCCAACCTGATCTCGCTCGTGGTCGTCGTGCTCGTCGCCCTGCTCATGGGCTTCCGATCAGGGGCCGGAATACTGGCCTGGCTCGCCGTCGCAGGCATTCTGATCCTGTTCACCCTCGCGCTGACCTGGATCGCGGTCATCCCCGGCCTGTCCGCGAAGACCCCCGACGGCGCGAGCGCCTTCTCCTACCCGCTGATCTTCCTGCCGTTCATCAGCTCGGCCTTCGTGCCCACCGAGACCATGCCCGGCCCGCTGCGCGCCTTCGCCGAAAACCAGCCGGTGACCTCCATCATCAACGCCATCCGCAACCTGTTCACCGAGCAGCCGGTCGGCAACGACATCTGGATCGCTCTCGGCTGGTGCGTCGGAATCCTCGTCGTCGCCTACCTCTTCGCCATGACCACCTACCGCCGCAAAATCTCCTGAGCTATCGGCCACGGCCGGTCAGGGTAGCCGTCGGTCCCGGCGATCGCCGGGACCGACGGCTGTCTTTTTCGTGGCATGGCAGGTTCTTTCACCGGGATTCGGGATTGTCAGTGGCAGCAGTCGCAGTCGTGGCCGGCGGTGCGGTCGGTGGCGCCGAGCGCGACCGGTGCGGGACAGCAGGTGTCGCCTTTCCAGGCCTTGACGCCTTCGCGCACCGCGATCACCGCGATCACCAGCGCGGCGATCGGGTCGGCCCACGACCAGCCGAACAGGCTGTTGAGCAGCAGCCCGGCAAGCAGCACCGCCGACAGGTAGGTGCACAGCAGGGTCTGCTTGGAATCGGCGACCGCGGAGGCGGAGCCGAGTTCGCGTCCGGTGCGGCGTTGCGCGGCTGACAGCACCGGCATGATGACCAAGCTGGCGGTGGCCAACGCGATCCCGATCGGGGAATGCTGCACCTGCCCGATACCGGCCAGCGCTCGGATCGAGTCGACGGTGACGTAGGCGGCGAGAGCGAAGAAGGAGAACGCGACGATCCGTAGCGCGATCTTCTCCCGCTTCTCCGGATCGCGGCCTGCGAACTGCCATGCCACCGCAGCCGCGGAGGACATTTCGATCACCGAGTCCAGCCCGAACCCGATCAACGCCGTTGAGGACACCCGTGCGCCCTCGCTCAGGGCGATGGCAGCCTCGATGACGTTGTAGGAGATCGCGCCCGCGACCAACCAGCGAATCCGCCGCGCCAGGACCGCTTTGCGATCCGAGCTCGGACCGAGCGCGACCGCCGACGGCAGCGAGGGCGTACCGGGCGAAGACATCAGCAGCACGCCTCCGCATCGGCGTCCGGGCAGCAGGCCGGGTCCACCGCCAGCACCAGCCCCAGCAGGTCCTCCAACGCGGCCGCGATCCGGGCGTCGGCCAACTCGTAACGGCTGCGACGACCTTCCGGCACCGCAACAACCAGCCCACACCCGCGCAGGCACGCCAAATGGTTCGACAAGATCTGCCGCGACACCCCGATCCGCTCGGCCAGATCCGACGGATACCCCGGCGCCTGGCTCAGATTGAGCAGGATCTGGGTGCGGGTCGGGTCCGACAACGCGTGCCCGAAACGGGCCAGCGCGTCACGGTGCAGCACGGTTTCCACGCTCCAATAGTACAGATTTTCCTGTATTCAGATGGAACTGGATCATACGACCGGCTCGAACCGGCGTTGTCCAAGATGAATCTCGAGAACGAAAGTTATCCACCGTATCCAATTTCGCGCGCCTGATCAGAACGAACCGGCAGCGCCGGCACGTCCCGAACGGCGACGCTCCTCGAGCGTGGCCGAGCACTGCGGGCCAGGCGTCATTCCGTGTCAGTGGCCGTGTAAGGCTGGTGTCAGGGTGTTGTCAGGTCCGCCGCCGAGAGTGGTCGTCATGACGAACAACAGCACTTTCTCGACCAGTTCGAAGTGGACCGGCATGGTCACGGTCGACGATACGGCCTTGGCCGTCACCGACACCGGCGGTTTCGGTATCCCGGTGGTCTACCTCAACGGCCAGTTCGCCACTCAGGGGTACTGGCGGAAAGTCATCGCCGAACTCGGTCCCGGCTTCCGGCACATCACCTACGACGAGCGGGCACGCGGCAAATCACGGCGCTCGGCGGACTACTCCTTCGAAGCCGCCGTCCGGGATGTCGATGCCGTCCTGGCGGCCAGGGGTGTGGACCGGGCACTGCTGGTGGGCTGGTCCTACGGGGCAGTCGTCGCCGCACACTGGGCCAACCGCAATCCCGCCCGTGCCCTCGGCGCGGTCTTGGTCGACGGCGCCTTCCCCTACGACTGGCTCGACTCGGCCATGGAGCAGCGGATTCGCAAGCTGTTCAGACGGCTGAGCTTGTTCACCCCGCTGCTGCGCCCGACCGGCCTGACCCCGCGGATGACGGCCGAACAGATGGCCGACAGCAACATCGAACTCGGCAGGCTCTCCCGCGAACGCGAACTGGGGCCCGTGCTCGAGGACATCACCGTTGCGGTGCGGTATGTGGTCGCCTCGGGGACGTCCTTCGGAAGCCGCGGTGACGAGCAAGAACGGATCCGCGCCGGCCTCGACGCGGTGACCACCCGCAACCCGAACATCCAGATCAGCGCGAAGGTCCCCAGCAACCACGGCGCCCTCCTGCGCAAGGACTTCCGCGCCATCGCCGAGGCCGTACGCGAGACCGCAGCGGTCGCCCATGACCCGGACAGTGCGCCGAGCGAAGCGCTCTAGGATCTCGACCCGCGCGGCAACAGCCGTGTCAGGCGGCGCCGACGGATCGGCGGTCCGGTGCTCGTTGCCCGATCACCGGTTCCCGCCGATCCGGCGCAGGCGAATCGCGGTGGCGAGACCGCTGTGGGGCCTGGCGAGCCGGTGCGCTACGGGATGTAGACGATGCGGTCGTCCGTCTCCGCGTTCCACGTCTCGGCGACCTGGGCGAGGGGCACGGGACGTGCCCGCACGTCGATCGCGCCGGTGTGCACCGCGACGGCGAGTTCCGGCAGTTTCGCGAGGAAGTCGCGGGAGGAGACCGAGCCGATACCGCTACCGCAGATCTGCAACCGCGACGCGTGCAGCAGCGAGGAGTCGACGGGAATCGTCTGACCGGCGACGGATCCGATCGCGACAACGGCGAGTCCGAGGCACCGGCTGGTGACCGCCGACAGGACGGACACTCAGCCCGGCAGGGCGGCCGCCGACGCGATCTTGTGATCGACGATCGGGGTTGTCGCGCCGGATATTCCGAGTGCACCGATCACGCCCCCACCCGCTCGTATGAGCACACCGCCACCGTGTGGAACGAACGGATCGGGCGAGGACACCGCACCGGGCAACAGATGACCGGGGTCGTTGAGCGGGGCCATCTGAATGGTGTCGAACCCTAGCGCGATCGCGGCCGCCGCCTTGCGTTGGGCGGAGTCGATGGTGGGCGGCGGGGCGCCGGACATGCGTGCGAATGCGATCAGATCGCCGCTGGCGTCGACCACTGCGATCGTGACAGCTTCCCCGCGGACGGCCGCGGCTCGGCGGGCGGCGGCAACCACGGAATCGGCACGGTCGAGCGAGATCGTCTTGGGTCAAGAATGACCTACCGAGCGCACCCGCGGCGTGCGCTAGGGTTCGAACCCGTGTCCAAGCTGCGGCGGCGAGTGGTCGAGGCTGCGGAAGCAACGCTGGCCCAACGCAAATACGTGTCGGCGGTCGATATCTTCGCCGTTCTGGGGTGGGTGCGATCCAGCCATATCGATCGCTGGCGCCAAGGGCAGGTGCTGTCGTTGGAACGAGTCACGGCCGTCGACGGGCGGCGAATGAAAGAGGCGGCCGAACTGCTGAGCGAGTGGGCCCGCGAACACGGGCTCACCGCGAGCACAGCGGCGTATCTGTCGGGCGCGCGCGATCGCCAGGCGCTGCGATTCGTCGACGACGGTGACGAGGAGGCGTTCCGCGTGCACTGGCTTTCGGCGGAACTCAGCCCGGCCCGGCGCGAACAGATCGTCCAACGCCAGAACCGGCCCCCGGACCTCACGGTGGTCGAGGCCACGCAGCCGTGGACATGCGCCGAATGCGCCGAAACCGGCCCCTACCTGATCACCTCCGCGGCCGGACCGCTGTGCCTGACCTGTTCGGACCTCGATCATCTGGAATTTCTGCCCGCCGGGAACGCGGCGCTGAGCCGGCGCGCCAAGAAGGAAAGCGCCCTCGCCGCCGTCGTGGTCCGCCTCAACCAGCGTCGCAAACGCTACGAACGGCTGGGCATCCTCGTCGAGGAAGCCGCCCTCACCCGTGCCGAGCAACAGTGCCTGGCAGACGACGATGCCCGCACCCGCCGCCGCGAGCGCGACCGCGCCCGCCGCGCCGCCCAGGACGTCGAATACCACGCCCGCATGTCCGAGGAGATCCGCCGACTGTTCCCGGGCTGCCCCGCCGACCGCGCCACCGAAATCGCCGAACACGCCGCCGCCGGCGGCAGCGGCCGCGTAGGCCGCACCGCCGCGGCCAAACTTCTCTCTCCCGAAGCGCTCACCCTCGCCGTCATAGCCTCGATCCGTCACCGCGACACCGACTACGACCAACTTCTCATGACCGGCATCCCCCGCCCGGAGGCCAGGGCCCGGATCCGTCCCACCGTCGATCACGTCCTCGAAACCTGGCGCGGCTGACACGCCGGCGGGCTATAGCTGTGTCTGTTGGGCTTCCGCGACGATCCAGGCGGCGATTTGTGTGCGTGAGTTGAAGCCGAGTTTGGTCAGGATGTGTTCGACGTGGCCTTGGGCGGTGCGTTGGGAGATCATCAGTTTGGCGGCGATCTGCTTGTTGCTGAGTCCTTGGGCGACGAGGTCGGCGACCTGCCCCTCTCGCTTGGTCAGCTTCGTGGACCGGCCGGACGCGGACGACTTGCCGGTGGTCTGTTCCCCGAGCGCGTACGCGACTGCGGCGTCCATGCCCATTCCCTGGCCTTGCCGGAAGGCCGCGTCGAATCCGCGAGCGCCGAGGGCGCGACGCGTCGTTCGCTCACATTGCTCATGAAAGCGCGACATACTCCGCAAGACGGCCCGCACGCTGCTGCCCACCAGCCAGTGGCCCTGCGCGGCTCCCATCAGGACAGCAGCACGCTCGACGTCGCCGTGGTCGGCGACAGTCCAAGCCAGCGCCTCGAGACCGAACGCGACGACCACCGGGCTGTTCGGCCGCCGATTGACGCGCAACGCCTCCTCCAGCAACTGCCGGGCACGGTCCCGCTCACCTTGCTGCCAGGCGGCGACACCCAAGCCACGCAGCGCGGTCGAACGATAGAGCAGTTCGCCCTGCGCTTCGGTGATGGAAAGTACCTGGCCGTAATGTTCGCTCGCTCGTGCGACGTCGCCGCGCAGTTCGAACGACCAAGCGAGGATGGCCAGAGCGCTGACGTACAACTCTCCCGTCCGGTTGGAGCTGAGCATCTCGACAGCTCGTCCGAGGGCGGCCGATGCTTCGGCCACCTCGCCGCGAGCGAGGGCGACGACGCCGGCGGCGTAGGCGAGCTGTCCCTCGATGCTGGGGGTGGGGGTCTGCGCGGCGAGTGCTCGTCCCTCCTCCAGGAAGGCGGCGGCAGCCTGAAAATCTCCCTGTGGCGCGGCGACTTCGCAGGCGGCACGCAGGGCGCCGATGCGGTCGGGTATCGAGTGCGCGCGGGGGTGGGCGAGAACGCGGTCGATCCAGAAGCGGCCTTCGCCGTACAGGCCGCGAAAGCTCCAGAACTCGTGTAGCGCGGCGACGATGCGCAGCCCTGCTTCCGCCGCGTCCTCGGTGTCCTCGGACAAGCAGCATTCCAGCGCTTCGCGCAGGTTGGATTGCTCCCGCTCCAGTCTGGCGATCCACTCGGGCTGCCAAGGGCTGATCCACCCGGCTTCGGCGTCGAGCGCCAATTGCTGGTACCAAGCGCGGTGCCGTCGGCGCAGCTCGCTGTCCTCACCGGACTCACGCAACTTTTCCCGACCGTATTCGCGCAGTGTCTCGAGCATCCGGAAACGCACCACCGCGTCGACTTCCTCCCGGATCAGGATCGACTTGTCCACCAAGGAGGTCAGCGCATCCAGCGGACTTCGCTCGGCGTCTGCGACCGCCTGCTCGCAGGTGAGGCCGGTGCCGCAGATCTGTTCGGCGGCGTCGAGTTCGAAGTTGCCCGCGAACACCGACAGTCTCGCCCACAACCGCTGTACGGCTGGACGGCACAACTCGTAACTCCAGTCGATACACCACTTCAGCGTCTGCTGCCGAGGTGGGGCGGTGCGGCTGCCGCGGGTCAGCAGCGCGTACCGGTCGGTGAGCCGGGCCAAGATCTGATCAGGTGACATCGTGCGCATCCGTGCGGCGGCCAGCTCGATCGCCAGCGGCACCCCATCCAAATGGGCACAGATCCGGGTCACGGCGGATTTGTTGTCCTCGTCGATTTCGAAGCCCGGTACCGCTGCCGCGGCGCGGTCGGCGAACAATGTCACCGCATCGAAACGAGGCATTCCTTGTAACGTCGGCTCCCGGTTGGGGTCCGAGACCGTCAGCGGCGGCACCCGCAGCACAGCTTCCCCGGCGATATTCAGTGGCTCGCGGCTGGTGGCCAGGATCCGCAGATCAGGACAGGTCCGCAGCGCCGTCTCGGTCAACGCCGCCACGGCCTCCACCATATGCTCGCAGTTGTCCAACACCAGCAAGGTCTCGCGTGAGCCCAGAAAGTCGATAACGATCTCGAGCAATGGCCTGGCCCCCGCGTCTCGCAAACCCAGGGCCGCCGCCACCACATCGACCAGCAGCGCTGGGTCGGACACCTCGGCCAGCTCGATCAGCCACACCCCGTCTTCGAAATCGCGGCGCGCACCGGCGGCGGCGCGCAACGCCAACCGTGTTTTGCCGACACCGCCGACACCGGTCAACGTCACCAGCCGCGACACCGACAGAAGATTCTTCACCTCGGACAGTTCACTGCGCCGGCCGACGAAGCTGGTCAGCTCGAGCGGCAGATTGCCACTACGGTCCCGCGCTGCCGCGGTCGGCCTGCGCCACCCCGGCAGTGGTGGCTTCTGCTCGGGATGGTCGAGCTTCTGGTCGTGCGGCTCGTGATCGGCTTCGCTTCGCGACGCCATCTCCCCCACTGCGAACCCCAGGCGCCGCTGCACCTGCCGGAGAGTCTCGCCCAAAGCGGCGGCCGAGGGCCGTTCGTGGCGGTCGCGGCTCATCGCCGATTCCACCACCGCCGACACGTCCTCGGGAATATCGTCCTCTCGCAGGTCCGGCACCGGTTGGGTGGTGATCCGCACGAACTGCGCCACCATGTTCTCGCCGCCGCGCCGCTCGAACGCCGCATGCCCGGTCAACGCACAGAACAGGGTCGCGCCCAGCCCGTAGACATCCGCGGCCGGGGTCGGGTCGTCTCCCTCGAGGACCTCCGGGGCGGTGAACGCCGGTGACCCGGTCACAACACTCGCGGTCGTCCGGAACCCACCCGCGATATGGGCGATACCGAAATCGGTCAACGCGGGCTCGCCGTACTCGGTGAGCAGGATGTTGCCCGGCTTCACATCCCGATGCACGATATCCAGGCGATGCGCTCCTGCCAGCGCCCCGGCGATCCTGACCCCGAGCGCCAACACCTTCTCCAGCGAAAGCGGACCATTGGCGCGGATCCACGCATCCACCGAACCCAGCGGGTGATACGGCATCACCAGATAAGGCCGCCCGCTCTCGGTGGCGCCGGCCTCCAGCACGGTGACGATATTCGGATGCCCGGTCAACCGGCCCATCGCCCGCTGCTCCCGCACGAACCGCGCCTGATTGTCGGCGTCCAGTTCCGCGGACAGCACCTTCACCGCCACCGTCCGGTCCAACGTCGGCTGCCGACAGCGATACACCACCCCGAAGCCCCCGCGCCCGATCTCCACCGCGTCCTCGAAACCAGCCGCGCGCAGCTCCGCCGTGACAGGCCTCATCACCTCACGGCGCGTCCGCGGCAGATCGTCCTCGGTCATCGCGCGGCTGTTATCCCACCACCATGTCTCGAGAGACCGGCAACATGCGTTCACCTTTCGCCGAAGCCCAGCGTATCGCTGAAAACACCGGCGAAGGGCGACACCGCCCAAACAGCTACCGAGCTGGTCTTCCCGGCGAACTGAATCTTCAACCTAGCCACTATTGAGCGTGCCGTTGTATAGCGGTACATTGCTCGTGTGACGCTTAGGGCAGTCTCGGCGCGGTCGGTCCGCCACGAAGTCCCGGTTTGTGAGTGCTACATCCGGGGTCTTGCGACGCAGGGTAGGCGCGCTTCACGCACATGGTCACCGAACAGGGGCTGAGCGATGCAAAATGACGAGGTCAGGCAGATCGGGCGGGTGGTCACGCGACTCGCGAAGTGCCATCCGGAGCTCCCTTCAGAAACTGTCGCGGTGGTGGTGCGACGAGTCCATCAACGCTTCGGGGGAGCTTCGGTCCGGGATTTCGTTCCGTTACTCGTCGAAAGCCGTGCGAGCAGAGAACTGGCCGAGATCCCCAGACGCGACCCGTCCACTGACCACGCCGACCGGGCACAGGCGGGAATGTTCTTCGAGTTGCTCGTCGCGGAGGCCGAAGAACTGGACTCGTTCATCAAAGCGATGGCGCGGACAGGGGCGAATCCGGTGCAACACGCCACCGAATTGCGTCGGCTCCGGACCGAACTTCACGAAGTTCTGCGTTGCATCGCGCAGCTTCGCCGCCGCTTCCCTGGGATAGCCGCTGGGGGATCGTCCTCCGCGAGGGAAATAGCACCCGATGTCGCGGTTGCGACATAGAGCGCCGCGGCCGGGGAACCAAGCCTGCTCACCGACCCGACGAGTGGATCTGGAAACGCCGGATCCGAGCGTCGGCAATGCTCGATCCGTACGACTTCCGCCGGGGTCGTGTAACTCTGATGTGATCGAGCGGGAGGGGACGGTGACGCGAAAAGTGCGACGCGATCGGGCGTGGCTGGTCGTCGGGGCGGTCGTGGTGGCGGTGACCGGGTGCGACACTCCCGCTGCGACCGAACCCGCGGCCTCGCCGAGTTCGGCGACGACACCGGCGCTGGGGCCGCCGCCGTGGACGGTCGCGGAGCTGACCGATCATCCATGCGCGGTGCTGGGCCCCGACGAGATCGCCGGTTTCGTGCTCGACCCCCACGAGGTGCGCGCCGAGACCCCGCCGCAGGCGTTGCCGCGCTGCTCGTGGTTCTCGGTGCAGACGTCCCAGGCAGGCCGGTTCAACATCGGGTTCGCCCCGCGCAGTAGCGGTCTGACCGATCTGTCACAGCGCACGCGGCCCGACCCGCTCGAGACCGAGATCGAGATCGGGGGCCGCCGCGCCACCCTGCGACCGGAGATCCGCCCCGACGGCCGCAACGGCGGATGCGGCACCCACGTCTCGGTGCCCTCGGGCGGTTCGTTCCACCTCGGGATCGTCGCCCCCGGCATAGCCACGGGTGTCGACTGGGACGTGTGCGCCAAGACCGTCGCGGTGGCCACCGCCATCTCCGCACGCCTGCGCTGAACTCCGCCACCAGGCCGCCTACCCGGCCGGGTAGAAGACGAACAGTGTGCAGCCGGTCGTGGTCGCGGGCACGTGCCAGGACCCGGCCGGGGCGTGCAGGAACGTTCCGGCCGGGTAATCCCGCGCGCCGTCGTTGAACGTGCCCGCGACGACGTAGACCTCCTCCGGGCCGGGCTCATGGACGTCGCGGCGCGGCCACGACGTGCCCGGGTCCATCTCCAGCACGTTGGCGTGCGCGCCACCCGGTCCGGTCCAGAGGGGACGCAGACCGATTCCTGGAAAGAGTTCGCGGACAGGTGAATCGGCGACGAATACGGAGGTGTAGCCCTCGGCGGTGAACCTGCGCCGCCGCTTCCGCGACCAGGTGGGCACGACCCCGGGCACCTACCGGCGCACGTTCAGGAGGCCATAGCGCGGAGAGTGGACGCGGCGCCGGCTTACTGGCACTGCCACGGCCTGTCTACGGCCGCGTCGGCGAGGCATGCTGCACTCATGATGCGATATCGACTGTTCGGCCGAACCGGTCTGCGTGTATCCGAACTCGCGCTGGGCACCATGGCGATCGACGACATCGATGAATACCGGCGAATCGTGCACGTGTTCGCCGACGCCGGAGGCAACTTCATCGACACGGCCTCGGCCTACGGTGCGAGTGAGGAGATGCTCGGCACGGTGCTCGACGACCGCGACCGATTCGTCATCGGCACCAAGTACACGTTGACCCGCGATGCGAGCGACCCGAATGCCTCGGGCAATCACCGCAAGAACCTGATCAAATCGCTCGAGCAGAGCCTGCGACGCTTACGCACCGACTACATCGACGTGTACTGGGCGCACGTCTGGGACCGGCACACGCCGATCGAGGAAACGATGCACGCGCTCGATGACGTGGTGCGCGCCGGCAAAGTGCTGTACCTCGGCATCTCCGATGCCCCCGCATGGGTCGTGGCCCAGGCCAACACCCTGGCCGAATGCCGGGCCCGGACACCGTTCTCCGGCTTGCAGGTGCCCTACAACTTGCTGCAACGCGATATCGAAAGAGAACTGCTGCCGATGGCCGAGGCGTTCGGCATGACCGTGACCGCCTGGGCACCGCTGGCCCGCGGGATCCTGTCCGGCACCACAGGGCGACGCACCGACCCCGGCCGGTACACCGAACGGGAGCACGCCGCAGCCGCGGCTGTCGGCACCGTCGCGGCCGAACTCGGTGTGCCCCCGGCGCATGTGGCGCTCGCCTGGACCCGCCACCGGTCGCCCGCCGTCCTACCGATCATCGGAGTCAGCAGCGCGGCCCAGCTCACGCAGAACCTCGACGCCGCCGCCCTCGCGCTACCGGCCGACGCGGCAGCCACGCTGGAGGCGGCAGTCCCGTTCGAACTCGGATTCCCGCGCGATTTCATCGTCGAATGCGACCGGTCCGCACATGTTTACGGCGACACGGTGTCCAGGGTCGACGCCCGACCGATAGTCCCGTCCGGATACGGCGCATGATCTGGCACGGCCTACAGATTCCGCTGTTCTCGCCGCACGGAAGGTTCGACGAGCCGGTCAGCTACAGCGGCAGGCGAAATCGTTCACCACACCTGGGTCAGCGGGGTGGTCGGCTCATGTCTCGGTTCATCGTCGGGAGCTCGATGCTGATCGGCATTCGTAGTTCGGCCAGGTAGATCAGTGCTGCTTGACGAAGGAATTCGTCGAACAGCCAGTAGGCGTCCGGCGCGAGCGGGACCACGGGCAGCAGGCCTTCGCGCACGGCGATGAAAGGGCCCCAGCTCACCCGCAGCAGCGGGTCCCAGACCGGTTCCCTGGCGATGGCCAGCCCGTCGGCGATCTTGTCGCCGAGCAGGAAGCGGGTGAACGCGCCGAGCACCGGCTTGCTGAGAATGGCCAGGTCGAGGTTGACGCCCAGGCGCAGGAGCCGGTCGGCCAGTTTGGCGCCTTCCGGGGTCGGCGCCAGTATGGGATCCAGGACCTGCGCAGCCTGGGAGTTGGCCTCGGCCCAGGAATTGGGGATGTACTCGTCGCGGATGCCGAGCATGTGCGCGCAGACCTGCCACGAGTGCAGGAATGCCTCCGACTCGTGCGCCGGAATCGGCACCTTCCACGCGGTCAGGTGCCGCATGACGGTCGTCGGCAGGCTGTGCCAGGTGACCATCATGTCGTTCTGGCTGATGGGGATGTCCTCGTCGGCGGAGTGCACCCAGTGTGGGGACTGCGGCAGCAGATGACGCACTGCCGCGTGCACCAACCGGGTCTTGACGCAGGTGACGACCATCTCGCCATCGGGGCCGTAGGCATTCGCGGTTCCGATGTCGTAGCCGAGTTTCGCGGTCTTGAGGATGCGGTCCTTCAGATCGTGACCGCCCTTGGAGTAGTAGACCGCGCGCGCCTCCTTGGGAATGACCGTGCTCATCATGCCGCTGGCCAGCCCGTAGAGCACACCCAGATACAGTCCCCGCTTCTTGTTGAACTCGATCGCGGTGCCCAGCTTGCCCTGATCGGCCCAGGGTGGCAGCCGACGGGCGTACTCCATGAAATCCCGCAATTCCGACGGCAGACCAGCAGGCAACGGCTGACCGTTCCTGGTCCAGGTCCGCAACAACCCATTGATCATGGGGACTTCACCCCGGTCGATCAACGAAGCCACCAGCTCGTCGGCGTCGGGATCCCACACGGTCATCGGATCGGCCCCTGCACCGGTACCGGCCACCGAACCCTCCGGGGACCACGTCCACGGCTCCGCCCGTGCGGGACTCACCATCGCCAACGCGCCGAACGCACCCAACACGCCACCGGCCTTCAACGCGTTGCGCCTACTGAGGTCATCCATGTTTTCGCTACTCCTCATTGAGCCCGAGCGCGACCGCGATGATGCGACGAAAGTTGGCTGCGCTCGTTCCACTCCGTCGCAGAGTGATAAGAACAGTCATTAACTTATCAAGCAACCGCGCATGATGTCAGGACTTTCCGCAACTTGCTCGTACTTGACCTCCCCGCAATCCGAATCTGGCTCACTCGGTGGAATCATGCAGGTTGAACAGCACATCAGCGGCAATAATCGTTGGCTCACACCCGTCGGCGCCGTCGGGGAGGGCAAGGCGAGTTAGCGTCAACACGTCCGACCTCCAGTTACTGACAGGCACTAATAGACAGTTACATAGCTAGCAGATGACACCGCAGGTCTCGGTGCGGCACTTCCCGTGCTGTTCGAAGTACTGTTCGGGGTCGGCACGATCGCGGCGAGCGTCGAGATAGCGCTGAATCGGAAACCAGCGCGCGAACATTCGGGCTCGTGACGTCATCACGGCGGTCGGTGCCCGCTAGCGCCGACGCGGTGCATCGGGCCCGGTCGCGTCGGAAGCCATACCGGGAGTGCTGAGCGGACGTGTTGATGCGCGAGGGCGATGCGTACGGGGTTGGTTGACTCCTGTGGCGCTGCGGCCTATCTGTTCGTCGAACCGGGGCCGGGGAGAACAGCTCGGCAACCGCATCGACGAGGTGCGCCGTATCGCGGCGGGCCTGTTCTACCTGATCGGCATCCCGTTGAGCATCGCGACGCTGCCGCTCTGGCCACTCGGTGGCGGTGCCGGCGCAATGCGATCACGGCTCGGCTCTTGCTCCGCTGCGCGGACATCGGGCGCTGCTCGATCGGCTCACCCGATGACGCTGATCGGACTGACGACTTCGAGCCTGGTGGCTGTCGTGCCGCAGCGGCCGGCGCAGCCGGTTGCGGCGAATCGTTGACACAAAACGGGCCGGGCGGTTGTTCCGCCCGGCCCGTGTTCGATCGGTGTCAGCGATTGGCGTGGCTGTGCTCGCCGCCACGCACCTTGGCTTCGGTGGGCTGAGCTTCGGCGCCCTTGCGTCCGGCCGCGCTGGGATCGGCGGAGTTGCTGTCGCCGAAGCTGCCGGTGCTGGCCTGGCCGCCGCGGCGCGCCTGCTCCTCGGTGTCGGAACGGTTGCCGAACTGCCCGGGGTTGTTCTTGTCTGCCATCACTTGCTCCTTTCGGTAGCGGATGAAACCGACTGTGGCCCTTTGCGCCACATCCGCGTACTACCCGGCTCGGGGTAGGCGAATCAGCCTCGAGGCTTCTTCACACGATCGAAAAGAACTGTCCGGATAGGACTGCGGCGCGGACACGCCCGTTTCACGCCAAGCGGTGTTCGCCTGCGGCGAGGACACGCCGACTTCGGCGGCTGTCTGTTCCGCGTCGTGGTGCCCGGTGTCGATCGCGTGGCGGTCGAGGTCTCCGAGTCGCTCGAACGCGGTGTAGAGGCCGGTGATCGCGTCGATATCCTTCAGTTCGTGGTCGGCGCGCCGCTGCGCGCGTGACAACGTGATGTCCAGGTCGGGCCGCAGAACCACGTAAGACAGGGCCAGACCGTCGCGTTCGGCGGCCGCACGAAACGGCGGCAGGAACCACGGCCCGACGATTCCGTCGACCACGACGTCGTAGCCGCCGCGGGCGAACGTCGCGACGGTTGCGACGATCGCGTCCACGACCACTTCGTTCTGCCGTTGCGCTTCGGGCAGGTAGGGCAGGACGAATCCGGTGCGGATCGAGCGATAGAACAAGTCGGTCGTCACATGCACTGTCGGAACATGCGCGCCGGAGGCCAGGAGCTCGGCCACAGTCGTTTTCCCCGCGCCGGGCGGGCCGGTCAGGATGGTCACTGCACGGTTCCCGATCCGGAAGTTATCGGCGAATGCTCTGCCGCCGAGTGATCCAGCCCTCGCCGCAATTCGGATGAATGGCTATGTTCTCGCACGTTCGCGGCGGTGTCGGGTTCGACGCCGCAAGAGCCAGGTCGACAAGCCGGTGACAGCGAGCGCGAGCGGAGTCAGGCCGAAGGCCAGCCATACCAGTCGCCACCACCCGTTCACCATCCAGCCGAAGTGCGCGGGCTCGAAGACCTTGGCGTAGAGGGTATTCGCGAGCGGCCGGTCGTGGCTGGCGTCGACCACCTTGATGTCGGACTCGTCGTAGACGTTCACATACACCATGACGTCACCGCTGTAGAAGAGGCGGTGTTCGCGGGGCGAGTAGGCGCCGGCGACGGTGGCGCGATAGTACGGAGCGGCGTCCGTGGGTAGCAGCAGGTAGGCCAGTCGGCCCGGCGCGGCTCGGTGCACGATCGCACCCACCTCGCCGATGGGTATCGGCGCCCGGCCGGTGTCGACCGAACGCGGCACGAAGAACTTCTCGGCCCGAACGAGATTCGCGTTGCCACCGGTCGCGACGAGCCAGGCCCGCTGAACGGCGGGCAATTCGATGGTGATGCCGGTGATCCCCCACATCAACAGGAACGGCACGGCGAGGACGCCGATGACGTTGTGCAGATCGCGGTCGCGTGCGAAGCGGCCCTTCCGCCATCGGACGCGAAACCCGTGGCGCAGCCGTTTGAGCGACGGCCACCAGATGACCGCACCGGACACCGCGAGCGATACCAGCAGTAGGCCGAGCAAGCCCAGAATCATTGCCGCCCAGGTGATGTCGATGAGCGGAGCCTGGTTCTCCAGCATGGGTATCACGCCCGAGTAGCGCGCGCAGCCGAAGGCGCAGTCGTGCAGATTGACCAGCCAGCCCAGCACACCGTCGGTCAGGTTCGCCCGCTCGTTGATCCGCCCGGTACCCGGATCCACCGAGTACGCGGCGGTGTACTGCGCGTTACCGATGACGATCACACCGCCGTCCATGCCGACCCAGCCGACGTCGAAACCTGGATCGGTCTCCCGCACCAGCGTGACGGCTCGCTCGGTATCGATCACCGGCGGCGCGTCCGTGTGGTGATAGAAGGAGGCGTGCCGGGCTCGGAACAGTTCGGCGCGGTAGAGCAGGATCGCGCCCGACGTCGACTGGACGACAAGGACCACGCCGAGAATCAACGCGGACCAGCGATGTATCGAGATCAGTTTGCGCCGCAGCGGCTTTCGGGACCGCTTCGATCGGACGGCCCGCGGGCCCGGCTCGTGTACCACCGCCGTCGCATTCATAAGGGTAGGCTAACTTGAAAAGCAGGCCTTCCCAGCGTGGGCAGCAGGTCGACCGCCCGCCCTCGGCGTTCTTTCCGCCCTGCGGACCGGGCCGCACGCGCCCGACGCCCTCAGTCCGGCCGGGCACCGGTATCGGCATCGGCATCGGCATCGAGCCCCCGTGCCTACCTACGGCTTCGGCTCCCGTTAGCCGGCACACGGCGCGGCGAGCCTCGGGCGCGGTGACGTCCCACCCGCGCGGCGCGCACCGCGCTGATCCGGATCCTCCAGCTTCTCCGCGATGAGGGCGTCGAAGCCGCTCTCCGCGAAGACCTCCCGTGCCGCCTGGATCAGAGCCGCCCGGTTGCCGGCCGCCGCCTTCGGCCCCCTGTTCACACGGCGTGGCGAGGTCATCGGGCAAGGTTACCGGACCACCACCGACCAGCCGCATGCGCGCCGAACGCCCGGCTCGAACGGGCATGCGGCCGTGACGTGATCGCCCCGATCGACGCACAGCGGTGATTTCGCGCCTCTTCCCGGGGGGTTACCTGCCGTGCAGTCCGCGCCGAGTCACGCTCGTGAGGTCAGCCCGGACGACCACGTCGTGCCTGTGCACGCCGTTCGGGCACCAGATCGAGACCTGTATCGGGCCACGGAAAATTGGCGACGAACAGGTTGCATGGGGCAGGGACCGCGAGGCTCACGGTGTCGCCGGATTCGCTTCCTGTTCGACCAGTGCCGCGAGGCGGTCGAGCGAGGCCGAGAGCTTGTCGGCGGTGGTCGCACGGGCGCGGACGAGGCGCTTCTCGTCGGTCAGCGATGTCCAGTCATAGGTGTGGGTCACCCGGGTGCGGCCCTCGCCCACCGGTTCCAGCTCCCAGCGCCACAGGTGGCCGGGCGGCTGACTGCCGGGCTCCGACGGGCGCCACGCGATTCGGCTGCCCTCCTCGAACTCCACCACGTGGTTGTCGCGCACGGCGCCGTTGGTCAGTGTCGTGCTGAACACCGACCCGGCTTGCCGCACTCGCTGCCCGGTGGCGGCCTGCGCCAGATTGTCGTTGCCGTCCCAGCGCGGCTGTTGGGCCGGATCCGCGATGAGCTCGAAGATTGCCGCGGCGCTCGCGCCGATCTCGCGGCTGGCGCTGACGATGCGGGGTACGTCGTTCTGGTCGGTCACCTGGCGATCGAATCACCGGGTCGACCGCCGAGCAAGCCTTCTGCTCGAGAATGTGGTAATTCAGCGGTGCGGAATGACCGCCTCGACATCCGATCGACGAAGGGACGCGCTCATGGCCGAGCGAGTTGCAGTAGTGTCCGGCGCCGCACGAGGAATCGGTGCGGCGATCGCCAAGCGATTGGCGGCGGACGGGCTTCGGCTCGGCGTGCTGGACCTCGATGCGGCCGCGTGCGCCGACACCGTCCGCGCGATCACCGAGGCCGGCGGGCGGGCCGTCGCGCTCGGCGCAGACGTGTCGAACGAGGAGTCCGTCGCCGCCGCCGTCGGGCGACTGGAGGATGAGCTGGGCGCGCCGACCGTCGTGGTGAACAACGCGGGCATCCTCCGGGACAACCTGTTGTTCAAGATGAACGTCGGCGACTGGGACGCGGTGATGAACGTGCACCTGCGCGGAGCCTTCCTGCTCACCCGCGCGGTGCAGAAGTACATGGTCGAGCAGAAGTGGGGCCGGGTCGTCAACATGTCCAGCACCTCTGCGCTCGGCAATCGCGGCCAGGCCAACTACTCGGCGGCCAAGGCGGGCCTGCAAGGTTTCACCAAGACCCTGGCCTTCGAGCTGGGCAAGTTCGGCGTCACGGCCAACGCGATCGCTCCGGGGTTCATCGTCACCGATATGACCGCCGCCACCGCCGACCGCGTCGGCGTCTCGTTCGAGGACTTCCAGAAGGCCGCCGCCGCGCAGATTCCCGTGCAGCGTGTCGGCACTCCCGAGGACATCGCGCACACCGCCTCGTTTCTCGTGAGCGAGGGCGCTGGTTTCGTTTCCGGCCAGGTGATCTACGTGGCGGGCGGCCCGACCGACTGACGCCCGCCGGGCGGCGGCGGGCGGGGGCGGTAACGTCGCAGCACATGAACCGGCGTGCGGCTCGTCGTAGCGTGACGAGCTATGTCCTCCTGCTGCCGAGCCTGATCGGCGTCGGGGCGTTCCTGCTGCTGCCGATCCTGGTGGTGGCATGGCTCAGTCTGCACAGTTGGAACCTGTTGGGGCCCAGGGAGTTCGTGGGCCTGCGCAATTGGCGCTCGGTGCTGGGCGACGCCGCGTTCGGCCATGCCCTGCTGGTGACGCTCGCGTTGACGGTGATCGTGGTGCCCGCGCAGACCGTGCTGGGTTTCACGATCGCGGCTCCGCTCGCGCGACGGCGCGGCGCGCGGAGTCTGCGGGTGATGTACGCGCTGCCGTGGATGTGCGCGCCGGTGGCGGTGGGTGTGGTGTGGCAGTGGATGTTCGCGCCGACCGGGGGCGTCGTCAACGCCGTGCTCGGGCGGCGTATCGAATGGTTGTCGGATCCGGCGCTGGCGCTGCCGTCGGTGGCCGCGGTGAGCGTGTGGGCGAACTTCGGGTACGTGGCTCTGTTCTTCGTGGCCGGGATCCGCGCGATACCCGGCGAGATCCTCGACGCGGGGGCGCTGGACGGGGCGACCGGCTGGCGCCGGACCCGCTGGCTGATCCTGCCGCTGCTGCGTCCCACCATGTTCTTCGTGCTCGTCACCGGCGTGCTGAGCGCGTTCCAGACCTTCGACACCGTCTACGCGTTGACCAAGGGCGGGCCCGGCGATCGCACGGATGTGGTCGCGATGCGCATCTTCTCCGAGGCGTTCGACGCCGCACGGCCGGGCCGGGCCGCCGTCATGGCGCTGGTGGTCTTCGCGGTGATGTTCGCGATCACCGTGGCGCAGCACCGCTACTTCCGGAATCGGACCACCTATGAGTTCTGATCGCCTTCGTTCGGCGGCGGCGTACGCGGCGCTCTCGGCAGCGGCGTTGCTGACCGTGGCGCCGCTGCTGCTCAGCGCGCTCACGGCGGTGAAGACGCCGGACCAGTTCGCAACCGGGTCACCGCTGTCCCTGCCGCATCCGGCCACCACGGACAACTTCCGGACCGTGCTCGACTACGGATTCGGGCGGGCGGTGCTGGTGACCGCGCTGATGACGGTGTTCGTCACGGGCGGCCAGCTGATCACCTCGGTGCTCGCGGCTTATGCGTTCGCCCGCACCGACTTCCCGGCCCGTGACGCGCTGTTCTGGGTGTATCTGGCCACGATGATGGTGCCGCCGATGGTGACGTTGATCCCGCTGTATCTGATGTTCGCGGAAGTGGGCCTGCTCAACACTTTCTGGGCGCTGGTGCTGCCGTTCGTGTTCGGCTCGCCCTACGCGATCTTCCTGCTGCGCCAGTACTTTCGCGCGATTCCGCAGGAGTTGATCGGTGCGGCGCGGCTCGACGGCGCCAACACCCTGGACATCATCGTGCACGTGATGGTGCCGATGAGCCGGCCGGTGCTGGCGACGCTGACGCTCATCACGGTCGTCTCGCAGTGGAACAACTTCATGTGGCCGCTGGTCGCGAGCAGCGGTCGCTCGTGGCAGGTGCTGACGGTGGCGACGGCGAATCTTCAGACCCGGTACAACGCGCAGTGGACGTTGGTGCTGGCAGCCACGACGCTGGCCATCGCGCCGCTGGTGGTGCTGTTCGTGGTCTTCCAGCGGCAGGTGCTGCGGTCGATCGCGTGGACGGGGGTCAAATGAGAACCTCGACCCGCCTGGCGCTCGCCCTCGCGCTCGCCGCGGCCCTGCTGGTCGCGGCCGCCTTGTGGCTCGGTCGCGGCGGCGACGGGTCCGGCCGCACGGTGGTGGGGTTGCGGATCTGGGACGAGAGTTTCGTTCCGGTTTACCGTGCCTCGCTCGCGGAGTTCGAGCGGGCGAATCCGGACGTCGAAGTGCGGATCACGGTGGTGCCGTGGGCGTCCTACCAGCAGAAGTTGCGCCTGGACGTCGCCGGGGGCACCGCCGACGACTTGTTCTGGACCAACTTGTACGAGGACTACGCCGATGCCGGGCGTTTGATCGACATCGGGGCGGCGCTGGGTCCCGAAGCCGCGCGATCCTGGGACCCCTCGGCGGTCCTGCGCTACACGCGCGGCGGAAAGCTCTGGGCCGTACCGCAATTCGTGGATGCCGGCACAGCGGTGTACTACAACCGGGAATTGCTTGCGGCCGCGCACGTCGATCCCGCGGAGCTGACCGCGGTGCGGTGGAGTCCGAGCGACGACGACACCTTCCGGCCGCTGCTGCGCAAGCTGGCGGCGGCCTCCCCGTGGGCGTACAACGCGGGCCACGACTTCCAGTCCATCGAGCTGCCGTTTCTGGGTTCCGCGGGCGCCGCTTTCCAGGACGACCGGGACCGCTTCGTCTTCGACAGCCCGCAGGGCGTATCGGCGTTCGCCTATCTGGTGCGGTTGATCGCCGACGGGCTCGCGCCGGCACCCGCGGATACGAACACCAACCCCGAGTTCGCGAAGAATGCCTTCCTCCAAGGCAAACTGGCGCTGCTCCAGTCGGGGACGTTCAATCTCGCGCAGATCTCCCAGCAGGCCCGGTTCGAGTGGGGCGTAGCGCTGTTGCCGGAAGGGCCGACTGGGCGAGTGAGCACGAACAACGCGATCGGCGTGGCAGGCAACGCCGCCACCCGCCATCCGGACGCGGTGCGCCGGGTGCTGGCCTGGCTCGGAAGCGGCGCGGGCAATCGCCACCTGGCCGAGAACGGCGCCACCATCCCGGCGGTCGTCGCCGAACAACAGCGCTATCGCGACTACTGGCGCGGGAAAGGGATAGACGTCTCCCCCTTCTTCGATGTGCTGCGCGGCCCGCGCATCTCTTCCGGTGGCGGTCCAGGTTTTCCGGCCGCACTCCGCGCCGTCGAACCCCTTCTCGCCGAGATGTATCTGGGCCGGATCCCGGTGCCGGAGGCGCTGTCGCGCGCCCGCACCGCGGCCGAGGCCGCCGTTGCCGGGAACTGAGCGAGCACGTGATCGCCGGGCCGCGCCGCTTGCGATATGACGCCGCGGTGGTGGTTCAGTTGTCGTAGGAGGCGACGCCGACCGGTCCGACGCCGACGCACAGATCCAGTCCGGTCGTCCGGGAGGCGATCCGAAGTGCGGATCCGCCTCCGACGAGGCGGACGAACACGGTGTTGGGCCCCTTCCGGACCGGCGCCGTCACCGCTTCGCCGTGTTCCAGAGCGACGGTTATCCGACCGTCACGGCTCGCGAGGTAGTTGAGTTGCGCCGTCCATTTGTTCTCGAGCATCGGACCGTCGAGCAGCAAGCGGGCCTGCGCTGCGCCGTGGATCCGGTACCCGCAGCCGGGCTCGGGGCCGGGGAGGATGATCCGGTTCCACCACACCGCCGCCTCGACGATCCGACCGTCGTCGGTGATCATGCGCAGGTGGGGTGTCGAGTCCGCGAACGTGCCGGGAGCGGCGATGGGCGCCAGCACATTGCTGGTGAGATTCTGGGGATAGGCCAGGGGGTTCAGCACAGTCCACGGGACCTCCTGCTCCAGAAGGGGTGCGCCGTCCCATGCGCTCAGCGCCGATCGCACATTCGCTAGATAGGTTTCGGTCGGACCCGCACGCCACGATCGCACGAACGTCCAGGTGGACGACAGACTGCTCACGAGGAAAACCACGGTCACCGCGACCGTCACGGGTCCGCGCGGAAGCGCCACGCGCGTCGGGCCACTCGACGGCCGGGGACGGGCGCGCAGCATCAGCGCACCGGCGGCGGCCGACACCACCGCCATGTCGGCGACGTAGCGCAGCGACTGCATCAGCTCCGCCGCGGTGTTCGGCCCGCCGCGAGCCAGGGCCACCGCCAGCTGAACGACCAGAACGTACGCCGCGGCCGTCGACCAGACCGCCCCGACCCGCTGCCTGACGCGGATCGTCAGCGCCACCACGACCAGCAGCGCCAGCCAGGCCGACACCACCGCCCATCCGGGCGGATCCGCCCACGGCGTCGACGGTAGCCACCGTTCCCACACCCAGGGCCCGCCGAACAAGGCGGGCACGATCCCCAGAGACGCCGCACCGGGCAGTAGGTCGCGCAACTCCTCCCACCCATCGGGTAGGCCGGGACCGTCCACCACCACGAAGTATCCGATCGACCAGCAGGCCAGCACCGCGCCCGATCCGATCCACAGCGCCGCGCCCCTGCGCAGCACCGTGCGTATGGCGCCCTCGCCGCCGTCGACGTAGTGGGCCAGCGCCGTGACGGCGAACGCGACGAACGGCACGATCACCGACTTCTCGAAGAAGAGCAGCGCCACGGCCGTCACCGCGACCCCGGACAGCGCGTATCGGCGCCGCCCGCCGCGCACCAGCAGCACCGCGTCGCCGATCACCCAGGCGAGGGCGAATTGCAGCGGCAGCGCGTTCAGAGCGGCTGCCCACCAGGCGAAAGCCGGGATGGTCAGTGGACAGAAAAGGTAGAAGACCAGCGGGAGCAGGATCGGCCACCGCGGGCCCGCCACCAGCAGCAGCATGCGAACCACGGCCACCGACGCGCCGAGCTGCATGACCAGCAGCACCACCACCGGCCCGGCCCAGGCCAGGGGCGCCACCGCGTTCACCGCCCACGCCGTGGCGAAGGCCAGCGGCATGAAGTGTCCGTCGTGGTCGTACAGCAGCAGGTCCGTTGACCACAGCCCGTATCGAGCCGCTCGGCCTGCCAGGATGAGATCGTCCCAGTAGAAATAGCCGCTGTCGGCTACCCACCAACGGATCGCCAGCTGCGCTACGACCAGACAGCAGGCCACGACAACCACCGGCTGCGCTTTCGAGATGCCACGGAACCGGACGCGCGCCGACGCCCCGGACCGAGGGGCGGGCGCGGACTCCGGCAGGGCCAGCACAGCAGTGTCCATGTCATCCCACCGTAGCGTCGGTCAGGCCGGGATCGCGTCCCTTCGGGTCGCCGGACAGTTCAGGTCCGGTCCCGCCAGTACGGCGGGGAGTCCGACGGCTGCGTCTCCTCGACGTCCAGTGCCGCGTCGGCCCGCAATGCCTCGATCAGCGCGGCGCTTCCCGCGACGCCGGTCCAGGGCAGATCGATCTCGGTCGCGACGAACCACGCCCGGTCGGCGGGCCAGATGAGATTCGGGCTGTTGATCGGTCGTGACCAGCCCGGAAGCAGGTCCGCGGCGCCCCACTGCCCGGCCTCGCGCAACGGCCCGCGGAACAGCAGGTAGTCGCGCGCCGGAATCCGCACCCGGGGGCCGTCTATGACCTCCGGCGGGAAGGCCGGTGCGACGCTGGGTGCGGCCGCGAGATTCGTGGACGAGTCCATACTGAACGACACGACGACCGACGAGCCACCGTAGATGTCGCCGAAGCCGTCCCAGAGTCCGAAATAGCAGTCGTCCGGCGTCTCGGTGTGCCCGGCGAGGATGTTCGACAGCCGCTGCAGGACCTCGGAGTCGAGGTCGCCCGCGCGGTCTCGCAGCGCATCCGGATCCGACGGGTCCTCATCGGGTGTGGCGGGGTGGAACAACCGGGCATACCGGGTGAACCCACTGGGACCCATCGAACACAACTGCGTCCATGGATCGCCACGCTCGGTGAACCAGTCAGCCTTGGAGACGTCCGGTTCATGTCGCAGTGGCATCGTGCCAATCTAGCTGCCGCGCAACGTTTTCCCGCCAGCGCGAATAGCGGGAGCCCGAGAACTCCGACTCGGACATCGCGAGGTTCCCTCCGGCACCCGATCGAGAGCGCGGGCACCCCATCGGTCTAAGTGAGGGTTTCTACGACGTACGCGGCGGCCTCGGCGAGGAGGGCTTGGTCGTAGGCGGCGTCCCGGGTGGCTTTACCGGACATGATGGCGACGACGAGCGGCGCCGAGTCCGGGGGCCACACGATCGCGATGTCGTTGAGGGTGCCGTAGTCACCGGTTCCGGTCTTGTCGGCCACCTTCCATCCCTGCGGTACGCCGGCCCGGATCCGCTGCGCACCCGCGGCCGTGGCGTTGCGTTCCAGAAGGTCGCGGAGGAAGTCGCGCTTGTCGACCGGCAGGGCGTCACCCAGCACGATCCGGTCGTAGACCTCGCCGAACGCTCTAGGAGAAGTCGTGTCGCGCGGATCGTCAGGGGTGGCCTCCGTGATCGCGGGCTCGATCCGGTCCATCCGGGTGACCATGTCGCCGAGACTCCGCGCGTACGCCGTCAGCTCGGCCGGTCCACCCAGATCACGGAGCAGGAGATTGCCGGCGGTGCCGTCGCTGTAGCGGACCGCGGCGTCACACAGCTGACGGATCGTCATTCCCGTGTCCACGTACCGCGGGGTCACCGCGGCGTTCTTCAGGAGGTCGTCGCGGGTGTAGGTGACGACGGTGTCCAAGTGCGACAACGGATTACGCTGGAGCACCGCCGCCGCGGCCAAGCCCTTGAACGTCGAGCAGAACGCGAATCGTTCGTCCGCGCGGTGGGCGATGGTGGCGCCTGTCCCGGTCGCGCGGGCATACACGCCCAGGCGTGCGTCGAACTTTCGTTCCAACTCGATCAGGCGATCGTGGCGCTCGTCCGCTTGGACGGTGGGGGCAGAGGACGGGGTCTTCTCCCGTGCGCACGCGGCCAGCGGTAGGAGCGCTGCCGCGGCCAGCAGAGTGCGGCGACCGATGGTCGAGGGCGACAGCGTCATACTCGTCCTTTCACCGAACTCGTCATCGCGGTCATCATCCTCTGTCCCCACCGACGAGAGCCAGGAGTCAGTGAGCGACCACACCGCTCATTTCGTTCGGGGTGCTCGGCAGCGTGACACTCGCCGTCTTCGCTCCGGTCTCCAGCTCGATGCGGTGGACCTGCTTGGTGGCGGGGTCCGAGACGTAGGCGGTGCCGCCGCGGACGAACAGCGCGGGCCGCGGCTTCTGCCATTCCAGCGGTTCCTGCCAGGTACCCGTGACCGGGATCGTGCGCACGACGGCGCCCGCGACGGGATCGATGACGTGGATGCGGCCATCGGTGCCCAGGACCAGGGCTTCGCCGCGCGGGCCGCGGGCCAGCGAGCGGAAGGTGTAGCTGGTGCCGATATCGACCAGACGCAACGCGCCGGTGACCGTGTCGATCAGCGAGATCTGCTGCGGTCGTTCGAGTTCGGCGTCCTTGTCCTGCTTGTAGTCGCCGAGGACGATGGGCGAGGTCTCGCTGCCCGCCTGGTTGCCGATCCGGCCGTACTCGGTCGGGCTGGTCACTTTGGTGATCGTGCCGTTGCGGTAGACCAGCACGCCGTTCTGGCAGCCGATCACGACGGCCTCGCCCGCGGCGGTCGCCTCACCGTGCACGCCGGGGCAGTCCTCGTTGCGCGCCTTCTCGGTGCGGTTCTTGTCGAGCACCACGATCCCGGTCCGCTTCTCCTCGGTGCCGAGCGTCACGACGAGGTCTCCGTTGGCGAGTTCGATCGCGACGCCGTGGTGCGGGGCGGCCGCGCGGTAGGTGGAGGTCTTCGGTTGCCCCTCGGTGAGTTCGGCCGAGTCGAAAGCGACCACTTCACCCGTTCCGTCGCTGAACAGCACGGTCCGTCCGGCATGCCGCACCACGTGGCCGGGCTCGGGGGCGGGGAACGCGGTGCCGGTGAATTCGGCCGCGGCGGCGTCGAGGACACGGAAGCCTTCTTTGGTCGAGACGATCAGATGGCGGTCGTCGCCCGCCGGGTTGAGCCGGTTGAAGCCGTCGAGGTCGACCGTGCTCGCGAGTCGGAGGGTGGTTCCGTCCAGTACGTGGATTCCGCCGTCGTAGGTGACCGCGACAGGCTCGGCGATCTGTTCGCGCCGAGAGTCCTGCGCCGGGGAATCGTCGGCGCCGCATCCTGCGACGGCGAGGGTCAAGGTCAGCAAGCCGGTCAGGGCAGCCGATTTCGTGGTTGGTGACCGCATGGGTGGCTCCGTCTTTCGTTCTGTGGGTGGGCGCTAAGGGGCGGTGAGGCCGCGCACGATGGACTCGGTGTTGGCCCGCATCATTTCCAGGTAGGTGCCCGCGCCGCCGCCCGGTTCGGTGAGCGACTCCGAGTACAGGGGGATCACCTGCACGTGCACACCCGCTTGGTCGGCGAGCACACGCGCCAAACGGTCGGGTTGCGAAGAATCGGCGAAGATCGCGCCGACCCCGGCGGCCCGGATGGTTCCGGCGAGGGCGGACAGATCCGACGGGCTCGGCGAGGCCAGCGTGGTTCCGCCCGGGATCACGGCGCCGACCACGTCGAAGCCGAATCGCTGCGCCAGGTAACCGAAGACGTGGTGGTTGGTGACCAACTTGCGCCGCTCGGCAGGGATCGTCGCGAATCGCTCGGCCATCCACTGGTCGAGTCGATCGAGTTCGGCGAGGTAGCGGTCGGCGCCGGTGCGGATGGCCGCCGCGTCGACACCGTCGACATGCTCGATAATCCGGTCCCGGATGACCTCCACCGCCCTGCGCACACGGCGCGGATCGGTCCAGAAGTGCGGATCCGGCCTGCCGTTCCCATCGTCGGCGGAGTAGTTGATCGGATCGATCGCCGCGCCGACGGAAACGCCTGCCACCCCGGACTTTTCGGCAGCCTCGACATTGCGCAGCACGCTCTCCTCGAGACCGAGACCGTTGTAGACGATCAGGCTCGTGCGTTCGAGCAGGGCCGCCTGCTGAGCGGAGATCGCGAAGAAGTGCGGGTCCGCGTCAGCCTGCATGAGCACGGTGACCTCGACGGTGTCGCCCGCGACGGCGCGGGTGAGGTCACCGAGGATGTTGGTGGTGACGACGATTCCTTCGCGGTTCGCGCCGGAAGTCGAGCATGCGGTGAGTGCGAGCAATGCGACGCCGATCAGCGCGCACAGCCGTGCGGTGAGTTTCATCGGCCGGTCTCCACCATCGTTGTCGGGTTGATGTCGAGGTCGAATGTGCGTGCGGTGCGCAGGTTGTCGGTGTAGTCGATCTCGTGGACCGCACGCCCCGCGGGATCGTTGACGTAGGCGCGGTGCTCGTCGACGAGGATCAGCGGCGCAGGCGCACCGGGGCGTACCGGCGCGGTGAGTGGTCGCGCCGCCGCGGACTCGCGGCCGGACGCGGCGTCATAGCCGTGCAGGAGGCCGTCTTCGGTGAGGGTCAGCAGCGCGGCGCCCTCCCCCGCCGTGTTCGCCGCTACCACGGGCCCGGTGTCCACCGAGGTCCAGGTCTTGCGCCTGACGTCGAGCACCCAAACGCCCCGCCGACCGGCCTTCGCCACCAGCGTCGCGCTGCCGGGGCGATGGAAGAACTCGACCGCGCGGTCGGCCTCGGCGGTCCCTTGCGGATAGGGGATCTTCTCGCCCGTGAACTCCGCGTTCCGTGCCGTCACCACCAATGCCCCATCGGCGCAACCGAAGACGACGCCGCGCCTGGTCACCGCCGAGCCGCGCGGATGCGTGCAGCGTTGCGCCACGACCGCGACCTGCGCGCCGTCCCGGGTCCGGACCTCGATGTGCTCACGGCCGGGCACGGCCACGAGCAGGTGCTCTGCGTACGGCACGGCGGCTCCGTCCGCGATCGCGCCGCGTTCGGTCGGCGACCCCGCGCCGAGCGCGGAGCGGTCCAGCAGCCTGGTGCCGCCCGTTTCGAAAGCCACTGCCGTGACCGCGCTGTCACCGTGCGTCGCGGCCACCGGACCGCCGGTGAGCGTGCCCACATCGCGGGCGGACGCGCGGTAGTAGTGCACGTGGTCGCCGTGGTCGACCGTCCACGCGCCCGCGTCCACGATCCGCACCCCGCCGCGGGCGGACAAGAAGGCGAAGCGCCCGTCGGTGCTCACGCGGTCGACGCCTTCCATCCTGCCGAGATCGATGACGTCCTCGGTGATGAGGTCGAGCACCCGCACGGCGCCGGTCCCGTTGTCGGCCACGACCAGACGCGGCTGCGCTTCATCGGTCTCCTCCGCGCCCGCCACGTATCCGTGGGGCGTCGGCGCCGCAGGTGGCGGGGATTCGGTGGTCCCGCAACCGATCAGAGGTGTGATCGCGGCGAGGACCAGCAGCAGTGCCAGTGGTCTCGGGGTCGCGCGCGCGGAGCGGACCCGATCGCGCAGCCAGGCCGACAGCGCGGAGACGAAGAACAGAGCGACGGCGGTCGCCGCGATGGTCGCCCCCGCCGCGGTCCCCGCGTGCCAGGAGATCAGCAGCCCGGCAACGGTGGCCACCGCGCCGAGCGCCGCGGCGGTGAGCATGATCAATGGGATGCGATGCACCCAGTAGACGGCCGCCGCGGGCGGCGCGATGAGCAGACCGAAGACCAGCAGCGTGCCGACGATGTGGAAGGACGCCACGATCGCGAGGGTCACCAGGCCGATCAGCGCCACGTTGGCCACGCGGGGACGCATCCCGAGGGTGTGCGCCTTGCGTGGGTCGAAGGTGAGTGCGACGAACGCCCGGTAACCCAGCACCGAGACCACGAACGCGATGACCAGGGCCGCAGCCAGATACCACAGGTCACGCTCGCCGACAGCGAGCACATCACCGAAGAGGAAGCCGGTCAGGTCGACCGCGAACGAGGGCGAACGCGACACGATGATCACGCCCGCCGACAGCATCCCGACGAACAGCAACCCGATGCCGGTGTCCGCGGCGAACCTGGTGCTGCGGCCGAGCACCGAGACGCCGACCGCCATCGCCGCGGCGCTGCACGCCGCACCCAGCAACAGGTTGCCGCCGAGCAGCGCGGCGATCGCGACGCCGGGCAGCATGCCGTGCGCCATCGCGTCGCTGAGGAAGGCCATGCCGCGCACCACCACCCATGTTCCGGCCAGCGCGCACAGGCACGACACGAGCAGTCCGCCCCACAACGCCCGCTGCACGAACGAGACCTCGAACGGGGCCAACCACTCCATGACGCATCACTCTACAATGAGAATGATTTTCATTTCAACGAGGAGATCGGAGTAGCCATGCCGCCGCCAGCTGTCCATATCGCCGGGGTGACGGCCGGGTACCGGGGACGCCCCGTCCTGCACGAGCTCACCGCCACGATCCCGGGCGGACAGGTGACGGCGCTTGTCGGCCCCAACGGGTCCGGAAAGTCCACTCTGCTCGGCATCCTCGCCGGAGTCATCGCGCCCACCGTGGGCACCGTCCACCGGGAGCATCTGCGGCGCCCGGCATTCGTCGTGCAGCACAGCGGCGTTCCCACGACTCTGCCGATCACCGTCCGGGAAACGGTCACCATGGGTCGTTGGGCACACCGCGGCGCATGGCGGCGCCTCACCCGGCAGGACCGCGCCGTCGTGCGCGCGTGCCTCGACCGGATGGACATCACCGACCTGGCCGAACGCAGGCTCGACACCTTGTCCGGGGGGCAGCGTCAACGAGCGCTGCTCGCCCAGGCGCTCGCGCAGGAATCGGATCTGCTCTTGCTCGACGAACCGACCACCGGCCTGGATTCGGCCGCGCAGCAGGAGATTTCCGAGGCCATCCGCCGGGTGGGAGCCCAAGGCGTGACGGTCGTACACGCCACGCACAGCCGCGAGGACGCCCTGCGCGCCGACCATTGCCTGCTGTTGGACGACGGTCGCGTGACCGGCCACGGTGATCCGCACACGATCTTGCACCAGGACGCCGAACCGGTTCGCGCCGCCGTCGACTAGCGCGGCACTCCGGGCATGCCGGCGAACAGGATCTGAAAGACCTCGGGTGGATTGGGCGTGACTACGGTGGACGGCGCGAAGGGCGCGCCCTCGTTCGTGTCGGTGACCACGTAGTCGGCATGACTGCCGGGGACCCGGTCGAGGATCCCGGCGCAGCGTGGCCCGCCGGTCGCGTTCACTTTCGGCAAGTCATCGGGGTATTCGTAGGGTTGCGCGCCGTACATGAAACTGGCGTTGAAGATCGCGCCGGGCTTGTTTCCTCCGATGATGGCCTCGGCCGCGGGAAGCGCTGTCGCTATGCCGACGACTACGCAGTACAGCACGGGTGAGTACGTGTCCAGCAGCGCACTGGTAGGCCGCAGGATCTCCAGCGCGGTGGTGAGCTCTCGCTCGTTCTCCGCGAGCGCCGACCGGGTGGTGCCGGCCAAACCGATGAGGTTGAGCAGCACGGCGTCGAGGTCTCGCGAACCGTGAGTGAGCGTCCCGCTCGTCGTGGTGAGATTGTCCGCCGTACGCAACAGATCGGGTGCGGTGTCGGCATACAGTCCGGTGACCTCTCCCGCGGCCGACAGATCCCGCCGCAGCGCGGGCAGGCTCGGGTTGAGCTGCCGCAGGTAGTCGTCGGTGCGGGCGAGCAGATCGCCCAGCCGGTCGCCGCGCCCGTGCAGTGCTGTGCTCAGCGCGGCCAGAGTGGCGTTGAGTTCGGCCGGTTCGACCTCGGCCAGGATCTCGCTCAGGTGCTGGAACAGCGTGTTGTATTCGACGGTGACCGATTCCGCGCGGATCGTCGCGCCCGGTCGGATGGATGTCGGCGCGGGAATGTTCGGCACGACGAAATTGACGTATTTGGCGCCGAATACGGTGGTGGAGCGGATATCCACCGTCGCGTTGGCGGGCACCAGCTCCAGGAGTTCCGGGTCGAGCGCGAGACGTAGGCGCGCCTGGTCGCCACGAGACTCCACCGCGCTCACCCTGCCGAGCTCGACACCCCGGATGCGCACCTTGGCATCGGTATCGAGGACCAGTCCCGAACGCGGTGTCTCGACGGTCACGGTCACCGTCGAGCGGAACCGTCCGGCGTACATCGAAACGGCGACCACGACTATCGCGCCGATGAGCAGGATCATCCCCGCACCCGCGACTTTAAACCGCACCAGCCGCCACGTCACCACAATGGTCTGTCTGCCGAAATTCATTGTCGAATCCACCGATCACTTCTTGTCGCGGGCTGTGCGGAGACGGCGGTGCGGCACAGCTGCGGCCCGAGCCGTCCGGCCTGGGCGACGGCGATCGCCTTGCCGGACGGTCGCTAGCCGTAGTACTGTCCAGACACGTGTCCATCATAAAACTTGGACACTTATCTGGGGAAGGATTTCCAATGACTCTGGTGAAACCACGTCGGGTATCCGGAGGCGACCACGAGCACGGTCATCTGGAGGAGTTCCGCGTCGACCCGATCGGCCTGATGCGCCGGGTCCGGGAGGAGTGCGGCGACGTCGGATCGTTCGATCTGGCGGGGCGTCAGGTGATCCTGTTGTCGGGCGCGGAGGCCAACGAATTCTTCTTCCGTTCCGGTGACGAGGACCTCGACCAGGCCGCCGCCTACCCCTTCATGAAGCCCATCTTCGGCGACGGCGTCGTCTTCGACGCCAGCCCGGAGCGTCGCAAGGAAATGCTGCACAACCAGGCGTTGCGTGCCGAGCACATGCGCGGGCACGCCGCGACCATCGCCCGTGAGGTCGAGCGGATGCTGGCGCGCTGGGGCGACGAGGGCGAGATCGACCTGCTCGACTTCTTCGCCGAACTGACCATCTACACCTCCTCGGCGTGCCTGATCGGCGTGAAGTTCCGCAACGACCTCGACGACCGATTCGCCCACCTCTACCACGACCTGGAACGAGGCACCGACGCGCTGGCCTACGTCGACCCGTACGCGCCGATCGAGAGCTTCCGCCGCCGCGACCAGGCACGCGCCGAGCTGGTCGAGCTGGTCCAGGCGATCATGGATCGCCGGGCGGCCGACCCGCCGACGGGCAAGGACGACCGGGACATGCTCGACGTGCTCATCTCGATTCCCGGCGACGACGGCAAGCCGCGATTCAGCGCCAGCGAGATCACCGGCATCTTCATCTCGATGATGTTCGCCGGCCATCACACCACCTCCGGCACGGCGGCCTGGACGATCATCGAACTGCTGCGCCATCCCGAGGTGCTCGGCCAGGTCGTGGCCGAGCTCGACGAGCTCTACGCCGACGGCTCGGACATCAGTTTCGGAGCGCTGCGGCAGATTCCGCACCTGGAGTCCGTCCTGAAGGAGACGTTGCGCCTGCACCCGCCCCTGATCATCTTGATGCGGGTGGCCCGAGGCGAGTTCGAGGTCTGCGGTCATCGCATCGAACCCGGCGACCACGTCGCGGCCACCCCCGCGATCTCGAACCGGATTCCGGAGGACTTTCCCGATCCGGACGCTTTCGATCCCGGCCGCTACATCGATCCCAACCAAGAGGACATGGTCAACCGCTGGACCTGGATTCCGTTCGGCGCCGGCCGCCACCGCTGCGTCGGCGCGGCGTTCGCGCTCATGCAGTTGAAGGCGATCTTCTCGTTGTTGTTGCGCGACTGGGAGTTCGAGATGGTCCAGCCGTCGGAGAGCTACCGCAACGACCACTCCAAGATGGTCGTGCAACTGGCCCAGCCCTGCACCGTCCGCTACCGACGGCGCCGCAAGGACGACGACATCCGCTGATGGGCCCGGCGTGGGCTCCCCGCCGGCAGCGCCGGGGAGCCCGCACCCGAAGCTATTCGTATCGCACCCGCCAGCTCTTGATGCCGTTGATCCACCCCGACCGCAGCCGCACGGGTTCGGATACCTGACGCAGATCGGGCATCACGTCGGCGATGGCGTTGAACATCAGATCGATCTCCAGCCGGGCCAGATTCGCCCCGACGCAGTAGTGCGTGCCGGTGCCGCCGAAACCCACGTGCGGGTTCGGATTGCGCAGGACATCGAAGGCGTACGGATCCTCGAAGCCCTCTTCGTCGAAATTGGCCGAGCTGTAGAACAGTCCGAGCCGCTGGCCCTGCCGGATGGACTGCCCGCCCAGCTCCAGATCCGCTGTCGCGGTGCGCTGGAAGGCCGTCACCGGCGTCGCCCAGCGCACTATTTCGTCCGGCGCGGTGCGCGGACGCTGTTGCTTGAAGGTCTCCCATTGTTCGGGATTGTCGATGAAAGCCTTCATCCCGTGCGTGATGGCATTGCGGGTGGTCTCGTTGCCCGCCACGGCGAGCAGGATGACGAAGAAGCCGAACTCGTCGGAGCCGAGCGCCTCGCCGTCGACATCGGCGTGCACGAGCTCGCTCACGATATCGCCCACCGGACAGGCGCGGCGCTGCTCGGCCATGTTCCAGGAGTAGCCGAGGATCTCCGCCGAGGCCATGGCGGGATCGCCGTACTCGGGATCGTCGTAGTTGAGCATCTGGTTGGACCAGTCGAACAGCTTGCGCCGATCCGACTGCGGCACACCGATCAGCTCGGCGATCGCCTGCAACGGAAGTTCGCAGGCGACCTGTTCGACGAAGTCGCCGCCACCGGCCTGTTTGGCTCCGTGCACGATACGAGCGGCGCGTTCGGTGAGTGCGGCTCGCAGGTTCTCCACCGCGCGCGGCGTGAATCCCTTGGAGATGATCCGCCGGATCTTGGAGTGTTTGGGCGGGTCCATGTTCACCAGCAGCGCGCCGGTGACCGCCATCTGATCGGGCGTGATGTCGCCGGGCAGGCGGATGATGGCGCCTTTGCGCTCCGAGGAGAACAGTTCCGGGTGCTTCGAGATCTCCTTGATGTCGGCGAGTTTGCTGACCACCCAGTAGCCACCGTCGCGGAAACCACCGGATGTCTCGTCGGATTGCGCGTTCCACCACACGGGTGCGGTTCGCCGCAGCTTCGCGAATTCCTCGACCGGACGACGGTTCTGCCATAACGCCGGGTCGGTGAAGTCGAATCCGACCGGCAGTGCCGGTGCTGCCATAGCTACCTCCTAGATGAAACGTGCGAGCCGATCAGCGCGGCGAACTGCGTTGTGCGGCCGTGTGTTCCGGACGGACGGACGAAAGGTCGGCCGCCTCGTCACCCTCGGCTCCGCACAAGGAGGCGGCGGCACGCCCCGCGACGAGCGGCAGGTCGAGATAGGTCCGCACACCCGGTTCGGCGGCGACGACGTAGGGAATCGAGTTCACGCAGTGCATGGCCGTGGCGACGATGCCGGGATTGCGGGCCAGACCGGCGGCGGTACTGTGGGCGTGCATGCCGGTGAACGTCACCGTCGCGCCGGGATCGCCGACGATTTCGACCTCGTAGCGCTCACCCGAGGGCCCGAACGTCCACGGCGGATCCAGGTTCTCGGTGCCCATGAACCAATTCACCGCGGCCGTGATCACCGCCTCGCCGTGAACGGTCCCCTGCCAGCGGAATCGTTGCGCGGCCACGCGTCCCGGCGCGATCGGGCCGATGGGCGAATCGATCGGCGCGGTGGCCACCGCCACCTCGTGCGTCACCCGCAGCCGTTCGTCGAGCGCGATGCCCAGCGCTTCGGCGATCATCCACACCGACTGGCTGTAGCCGCCCGCGAGCACGTTCGCCATGACACTGGTCGCGGCCTGTTCCGGCGTGGCGCCGAACAGCATCCAGTCGCGGACCACCTCGGGCGCGCCGTAGGTGCGGATGTCGGAGAACTCTTCGGCGCGCACTTCGGTGATCGCGCCCGACAGCGCCGATACCACCAGCGGGATCTTCTCGGTGATCCCGCCGGGATGTATCCCGGTGCCGTGCAGGGTCACCCCGGCCGCGCGGCACAGCTCGTCGTAACGCTGCCGCTCCGCGCGCCGCGGATGAAACCAGCCCAGCGGAGTGACGATGTTCTTGCCGGACCGCAGGATCGCGCGCACCGTCTCGGTGTCGGCCATGAATGGGCTGTACAGCACGCAGTCGGCCGGCGTGGCGAGCAAGCGGTCCACGTCGGTGGTCGCCCGCACCCCGATCGGCGGGCGGCCGACCAGCTCGCCCAGATCCACGCCGTCCTTGCCCACGCTGTGCACCCAGGCTCCCACCAGCTCCAGCTCGGGATGGTCGAGGACGCCCTCGATGGCGGCCCGGCCGACCCCGCCGGTCGCCCACTGGATCACGCGGATCATGTCAGTCCACCTTGTGATCGGGTCCGCGATCGGCCACATACTGTTTGGCCCACCGGTAGTCGGGTTTGCCGCTGGGCGCCCGCACGATGGCGTCCGCGACCCAGATCTGTTTCGGCACTTTGTATCCGGCCAGGAAGTCGCGCACGTGCGCCTGCAGGTCGCCGAACTCGACCGGCCCGGGGCCGGACAGCGACACCACCGCGGCGACCTGATGCCCCCAGCGCTCGTGGGGCACTCCGATCACCACCGCGTCGTCGATCGCGCCGTGCGCCTTCACCACGCTTTCGACCTCTTCGACGAACACTTTCTCGCCGCCGGTGTTGATCACCATGTTGCCGCGGCCGATCAACGTGATCGAGCCGTCGGTCTCGGCACGGGCTCGGTCGTCGGTGGCGACCATGCGCAGGCCGTCGACGGTCTTGAACAACTTCTCGGTCTTGCCGGGATCCTTGTAGTAACCGATCGGCACGTTGCCGGTCTTGGCCAGCCAGCCTTCCGATCCCGGGGCGACGGGGTGACCGTCGTCGTCCACGACGACCGCGCCGCGGCCGGTCTGCACGCGGGGTCCGCGCGCGGGATCGTCGTGCTTCTGGGCGAACCCGATACCGCCGAAACCGGTTTCCGACGATCCGATGGAGTCCGAGACGACCGCCCAGGGAAACAGTTCCAACAGCGTGTTCTTCACCGGTTGCGACAGCAGCGCGGCGCCGGAGGCGATCGCCAGCAGCCCCGAGGCGTCCACCGGCTCGCCTCGGTAGGCCTCGATCAACGGTCTGGCCATGGCGTCGCCGGTGATCACCATGACCTGAGGTCGTTGCTCGGCGACGGTCCGCCAGACGCGTCCGGCGTCGAAGCGGGACTCGAAGATCACGGTGTTGCCCGACCACAGCGCCGTGAAAGTGGGCATCATGGCGGCGGCGTGGATCAGCGGCGGCAGCACCAGCCAGGTACCCGGATCGTTCCGGGCACCGGCGCGCGACTGCTGGAACTCGTCGGCGACCGGTTCGCCGGTGTAGAAGTCGATGCCGCCACCGAGGACCCGCCACATGTCCTCTTGCCGCCACATGACGCCTTTCGGCATGCCGGTGGTCCCGCCGGTGTACATCATGAACAGGTCGTCCCCGCTGCGCGGCACCACCGGGCGTTCCGTCGGCCGGGCGGCGAGGGCGGACTCGTAAGCCGTCGCCGCGGCATCGGCCACGCCGGAGAATTCGTCGGCGACGCAGATCGTGTGCCGCAACGTGGAGGTCAGCGCAGCGGCTTCCCGGACGGTTCCGACGTAACAGGAGTGGTGCACGAGCACCTCGAGATCCGCGTTGTCGTAGACGTAGGCCAACTCGGTGACGCCGTACCGGTAATTGATGTTGATCGGGACGGCGGAGAGTTTGAAGCACGCGATCAGCGTCTCCATCGTCTCGATACTGTTGTGCATCTGGAAACCCACGTGGGTGCCCGCGCCGACGCCGATGCTCGCCAGATGGTGCGCGAGCTGGTTGGCGCGGTCATCGAGTGCACGGTAGGTCACCCGGCGGCCGGACTGGATCAGAGCCACCCGTTCGGGCATGGCGTCCACGGAGTGCTCGAAGAGGTCGGCGAAGTTGTTGGCCATGGCAGTCCATCTCTGAGTGGGCGGTCACACGACGGTGAGGGGAAGGGGTATCCCCCGGTCGGTGAACGTGAACGCGGCGCCGGTGCTGAACCGGGTGATCGCGACCTCCGTCGCCTCCCGGATCGGTTTCTCGCCGAGCGTGACGGCGGCGCTCCAACCGTGTTCGCCCGCCGCGACGACCTCCGCGCTGAAACGCGGATTCACGCCGCGTACCAGGGCGTTCAGCGGCTCGATGTGCTCGGGGGCGAGCATCGACGGCCAGGTTCCGTCGGTGTGCGCGCCGCTGGCGGACGGGAACGCCACTGTGACGGTGTTGTCGGTCATGCCGATCTCGACACCCGTGTAGGGCAACGGGTTCAGGGCGGGATGCAGGCGCAGTACCGTCGCCAGCGCGGCGGCGTCGTCGCCGAGGCCCAGGCAATTCCGCAGCCGCTCGCTGGTGATCCCGGCGATCCCGGCGAACTGTTTGCGGCCGATCTCCAGCGCCGCCGCCGCGTCTGCCCGCGCGCGCACCGCGATCATGAAACCGAGGGTGAGCAGATGGTGTTGCAGGCAGACCTCGTCGGCCAGACGCACCAGCGCGGATCGGGAGAAGTCCGCGAAGCGCACATCGCTGAGCAGTGGACCGGAGTAGTCCGCCCGCCCTTCGTCGTCGCGGTCGATCGCGGTCAGCTCCAGCCCGGCCGCCGCCGATCCGGCGACCAGGTCGGCGTCGGGCGGCACCGGCGGCGGCACATGAGCGGGGTCGATGACGACCGTCCACGCGCACACCGGTTTCCGGTCGGCCGGCCGTCGCGGCGGGCGGTGGATCGGCCGGACCTGAGCGTGCGGGTTGGTGGCCAGCGCGGTCGCGTCGAAAGTCGGGTCCTCGATGTCGTGGCACATCGACACCACGAAGTCCTCGCCCATGGGTTCCACGTCGGCCAGTGCGCCGCAGTGGTCGAGCCAGAACTCTCCGCGGTGGTCATCGTCGACCCGGAAACGGAAGTCCATGAACTGCGGTGGAGCGCCGATATCCAGTTGCAGGCCCTTGAAGATGGTCTCCACGCCGTCACCGGCGAAGCCGAGCGCTCGCTGCATGCGCCGGGTGTAGACCGGGCTGGCCACCTGCCACTCCGCGATGGCGATCTCGGTCATGCCCTCGCGACCGAACGCGCCGAGCGAGTGCGCCATGCCGGAACGGTCGATGAGGTGTCCGCACAAGAGCAGTTCGGGAAGCAGCGCGGCCAAGGTGTCCCGACCCAGGTCGGCGAATCGGCTGTGTGGTGCAGTCATGTCGGTCACCACAGCGCGACGGGCGATTCGCCGACGCGATACCAGCCGGGCAGCGGCTTGCCGGAGGTCGAGCGCTCGATGCGCTTCTGCATGCCCGGCGTGAGCGCTTTGTTCGTGATCATCTCCAGGAACAGCGCCGAGACGTTGCCGAAGTCGAAGAAGTCACGCTGCCAGGACCATTGGAAGTCGCCGCCGTAGCGGAACCAGCTGCCGCCGATGCCTTCCGGCGAATAGTTGCGTCCATCCGGTCGTTCGGCATCGCTGATCTGCTTCCAGAATCCGATGACGTTGCCGGTGCGTTCGTCGACCACGAATTCCTGATAGGGGTAGGTCCAGCCCTCCAGCCCGGCCATCTCCTGGCCGAGTGCGAGTTCGCGGATCTCCTCACGTCCGACGGCCATGAATTCCTGGGTGGGACCGTAATTCCACCCGTAGGTGGCGTCCTCGGTATACATCTGCGCAAGCGGCTTCCAGTCGCCCTTTTCCTCGCAGCGCTGGTTCTCCACGATCCAGCGCTGGATCATTTCGTCGAGCTCGGCGCGATCGAAATCTGGCATCAGTCGGTACCTTTCGGTGCGGAGTCGGTCGCGCCTTCAGCGATCGACAGGGCTTGGGTGGGGCAGTAACGGATCGCATTCGCCACGGCGGACCGCAGGTCGGCGTCCGGGGCGTCGTCGAGGATTTCGACCTGGCCGCGTTTGGGGACCGTGAACACCTTCGGCGCCTCGGCCTGACAGACCGCGTGTCCTTGGCACAGATCGAGGTCGGCCCGGATTCTCATGATCGGCTCCTCGCGGCCGGGCGCGGACACCTCGGCACACGGATCCGGTGGGATCGACGGCTCATCGGGTCTCCACGGTGATGGGCAGGTGCGCGAAACCACGCACGTTGGACGAATGAACACGCACGATCCCCGACTCCACGACCTCGAAGGACCGCACCCGCGACGCGAACTCCCCCAACGCGACCCT